>DASSHR010000069.1:0-2534 GCA_035692745.1 Candidatus Limnocylindrales bacterium
CGGGAGAACCAACTACATTTATGCCCTTTCTATATGCCATATCATGAATCGCACTCTCAGTATACTTTTAGAAAAAATAAATAACACTGACAAGACAAAAGGGAAAAGCATATGACTAGGCCGTTGGGGCCACGCTGTCTGAAATACAAAACATGCCCACACTTTAGTTTATATTGTCTACAAAGCCTCTAGATAATGACAAGTATCTAAAAAGGGTCGGGACAAGCCCCGCCTCAACCAACTGTACAATATAAAACATAAACTCTAGACATGCAAAGCTCCGAAGCAACCTGGAGCCTGGTGACAAAAGCTGGATATCCTGTACTCCTACTGGGGAGTTCTGTTAGTACCTGTACCTGCAGCATGAAATGCAGGTCCCCCGTGAGGGACGTCAGTACGAGATAATGTACCGAGTATGTAAGGCAGGAAACACTGTATATAATATAGCAACTCAAATGAAACTTTGTACTGAAGTATGATAAGGGACCACTTTTGATTATACTGTGGGATCATGTCATTTACATTCTTTACATCACTTTACCTTTAATATAACATCCGTATAAACTGTGCACAACATATGCTCATAAAGACCCAGCTGATCAGGGGTAAACTGTATCGGGTTCGTCCCTATGCTAGGCTAGTAATCTAGCCCCCTCGGGCTGCCCCCCGGGATAGGATCGTCCCTATGCTAAGCTAGTAATCTAGCCCCCTCGGGCTGCCACCTATCCATAATCAATAATCCATATACTTTACCTTTTCATTACCTTTGAGATGATCTTTTAGTGGTCACATTATTGGATCTTTGGGGCTGTATAAGCAGCATAGGACATATAAACAATCATACAATACCATATGATAATGAAAAGAATACTCTTCACAACTATTGAAATGCGTATGAGTTGGAACAACTTTTGGACTTTATTTGGCAACAAGAATCTATGTAGCTTGGTATCCACATGTGTATGTAGCTATGAAGATGACTATGTATGTATAAAGCTTTGGAAGAGACTATGTATAACAGCATATGGACACATGACAGCGTATAGGTACGGTTACTAATCATGTCGGAATTGGAAATGCCTTTAAGTGCCAATAAGGATTTCATCTTTCATGCCAAGTGAATGGAATTCAAATAGCCTTACATACCTCGCTGTACCACCATGCTATTACCTTGGAACACCTCTCCCTTCCTCACAATGTTCAGCTACAGCATAGCAATTAATAAAACTAACATTAGAAGCCAATAGACACAACTTAGACACCCAAAGTCACATAGAAACAACCCCCGGGCAGCAAGTGTATACAAACAACCTTGCGCGTATTTGCTTACTGTTTTGGCCTTACATTGTACTTCCTAATTGAAATTAACATCTACATATCATGTACAGCTTAATGATACATCATACCAGCCTTAAAACAGTCCACAAAACAGGGCACACAACCATTCGACGCAACATACAAACGGACAGCATAACATTACATTTTTTCCCTTACCTTTCGACGTCGGTGATTCTAAACTTACCCCAACCTTAACTAAACTGTTCTTCATCCATTCACACACAATATCAGCCTCAAACAGTCTTAGCAAAGTACCAAGTCAACAATGAAAACGTGGGGCAACAGCCATATACACATCAGTCCACAAGTTCAATTAACAATACAATTGCGACATCACATACGACCTTACCGTTGTGGACTGTATAATCAACCAACCAGCTGGATTAAACCACTGGAAACCTATCCTTTGTTAATTACATAAGTAATACTTCATACTACAGCCAACCAAGAAGAGAAACAACTCATAATCAACAACAAAAGCACACAGCAACATCAACAATATAATCTGTCCAGAAATTCCAGTTTCGCTACAACTATCATGCTGTTTCGTTTTTCATAGGGAAAACATATCCAACACATATATAAACTTACTTACCTTTCACTTAACATGTAGTACTTGCCAAAGAACCCTTACGACCTCTTAAACTTGCTTGGAACACTAGCAAACCGTTGAGTGCAAAGTTGAGAGCAAACTGTTTTTTTCTTCTTTTGTCTAGGTTTTCAAGTGAATGAATTGTGAGCTGCTTAAGCCCTTTATGAAGAGAATTTGGCCGACCTACTAAGCATATATCAGCCTCACAATATAAGTTGGTGATGCAGCAGCTTCCTTTATAAAACTTGGGCCAAATGGATCACTAAAAGTGATGGACTTGGGCTGTCCAATTGCAGATTTTTCTTTTACTTAAAGTGTTAGCCCATTTAGCAAAGTTACTTAGGGTGTATTTGGGCCTTGGTCTTCCTTCATGTTGGGCTGTAAATACAGCCCTCCTACAGTACCAAAACATATGCCAAAGATACACCCTTAACTCGGACTTAATTCGTAATCGGAGTTAGACAATTTCGACGTCGAGCCTCGTCTCCGTTTTACTCGCAGGTTCAAGTTAACCAAGTAGCTGACTCACCTACTTGTGTCCTAAGTCCTACAAGCACCTTAATTTGTTTTCCTTTGTTTAGGGTCTTAGTCCTCTTAACTCAAC
>DASSHR010000070.1:0-1501 GCA_035692745.1 Candidatus Limnocylindrales bacterium
CGGACCCTCATGCCCCAGAAAGCTGACTGGCGAATGGGCGCGATCGGGCGCGGTGGCGCGGGGTCGATCGGTGCGCCGCAGGCCGCCTCCCAACGGCCGGCGCAAGGTTCGAAGTGCCTTCGACGATAGATGACCGCGGACGGGTCAGAGCGTTACGGGCGCATTGCAAACGCGTCGATTTGGCCCCGTCTACGTCGCGGCCGGGTCGCGGCGCGCAGGAGCGACCTCGATCCGAGGACCGAACGACACCCTCGTTTCTGCGGGATGCTTCCCGGGGTGGCATTGCGCGCCGCCGCGAGCGCCTTGGGGTGGCACGAAGCCGCAATCCCCTGCCGGATGGCGCTACCGGAGCGCATCCCGCAGCATCCGCCGCTCATTCCACTGCCGAACGACACCATCGGTGGCGTCCCGCAGGGTTCATGGGCCGGGCCGGGGAGCGGTGCCGCCCGAGGTCAGCCCTTGCGCTCGAGGATCGGCTTCGCGAGCTCGGGCTTGTCGACGACGAACGCGAACATCGCCCGATCGCCCCATCGACCAAGGAACAGGTGACCGTGGATGTTCACGCCGGCGTCAGCGAGGGCGCGCGCGACGCGGGCCATGCCGCCGGGCCGATCGTCGACCTCGGCGATGATCGATTCGCCCTCGACGTACGTGTAGCCGCCCTCGTCCAGGATGCGCTTCGTCGTCTCGTCGTCGGCGGTGGTCATGATCACGTGGCCGCTGTCGCCGATGCTGCCGCCACCGATCGCACGCAGGTCGACGCCGCGCGCGGCGAGCTCCTCGGCGAGCACCGCCATGGCGCCGGGCGTGTTCTTCAGCTCGACCACGAATTGGTTGGCCATCGATTGCATCGTAGCCCGCCGGGCTATCGTGCGGCGATGCGCCTGTCCGCGACCACCGCCGATCTGCCGCCCACCGTCGCCGACGCGCTCGCGGCGCCGGGGCCGGGTGACCGAGGCGAGGTTGATGCCGACGGTCTGCGCTGGCCGACCCTTTCCTGGGGCGGTCGCCGGGTCGATCCGATGCGGCCGCCCGTGCTCCTGGTGCACGGCGTGACCTCGAATGCCGGCATCTGGTGGCGCATCGCGCCGGCGATCGCTGCCGCGGGACGTCACGTGGTCGCGGTCGATATGCCCGGCCACGGTCGAACGGCGCCGGCGGCGCGCTCGCACCTGTTCCTCGACACCGCGAAGGAGCTTGCCGCGTTCGTGCGTGCCGCCGGTCTTGACATCCCCGAGCTCGCCGTCGTCGGCCATTCGTGGGGCGGCATGGTGACTGCGCACCTGCCCGCGGCCGGCCTGACGCCTCGAACGCTGATCCTGCTCGATCCGCCGTCGCTCACGCTGGAGCGACTTCGCGCGCTCACGGAGTCGCCCACGGAGCGCGACTACGCGACCCTCGAGGATTCCACGACCGCCGTTCGTGCGGCCAACCCCACCTGGTCAGACGGCGACGTCTCGGCCAAGGCGCAAGCCCTGACCGAGTTCAACCCGCAGCTCGT
>DASSHR010000071.1:0-13748 GCA_035692745.1 Candidatus Limnocylindrales bacterium
CGTCTGCGGCAGCCCGTGGTCGAGCAGCCGCTCGCGCATCTGCTTGCCGCGGACCTCGATCCCGACCTCGGCGAGGATCCGCTTGGCCTCGTCGACGATCGACGCGATGAGCGGCGGCTCGAGGACGCGAAGGGTGGGACGCATCAGGCGCGACCCATCTCAGGTGAGCTCGACCTGCTCCCGCCACGTGGGGACGTGGACCTCGAAGCCGAGGGCCTGGACCTTCGGCGCGATCGCGATCTGGGCCTCGGGATCGCCGTGCACGAGGAACACCGCCCGAGGGTAGCCGGGTGAACCTTTCGCCCGCCCGTCGGTGAAGTTGCGGAGCCAGTCGAGGAGCTCGGACTCGTCCGCGTGCGCCGAGAAGCCGCTGATCGATCGGATGCGGCAGCGGACCTGGCGAACCTGGCCGTCGAGCTTCACCGTCTTCGCGCCTGCCTGCAGGTGCGCCCCCAGCGTGCCGACGCCCTGGTAGCCGACGAACAGGATCGTCGCGCCCGGGTCGTCGATGAGGTTGCGCAGGTGCGCGACGACGCGGCCGCCGGTGAGCATCCCGTTCGAGGCCACGATCATGTACGGCCGCGCGGCGTGCTCGATCGCCTTCGAGTCATCCACCGAACGCGTGATGCTCTGGTCCGGGTAGTCGAGCGGCGAGTTGCCGTCGCGGAGCAGCTTCGCGGTCTCCTCGTCGTAGAACTCGGGGTGGCGCCGGTAGACGTCGGAGGCCTTCTGGGCCATCGGCGAGTCGAGGTACAACGGCAGCATCGGGATCTTGTGCTCGTCGATGAGCCGGTCCAGCTGCCACACCACCTCCTGCGTGCGCCCGATGGCGAACGAGGGGATCAGCAGCACGCCGCCCGCGTCGTGGGTCGCCCGGACCACCTCGGCCAGCATGCGGATCGATTCATCGGCAGGCTCGTGCTCGCGACCGCCGTACGTGGATTCGCAGACCACGTAGTCCGCCCCGTTCTCCGGCGTGGGGTCGCGAATGATCGGCGTGCCCGGGCGGCCAAGGTCGCCGGAGAAGACGATCGTGGTGGCGGGCCCCCCGTCGTCCTCGCGGATCTCCAGCCGGATGATGGCCGAGCCGAGGATGTGGCCCGCATCGTCAAACGTGGCGGTGATGCCCGGCGCGACCTCGACCGGCTTGCCGTAGCGAACACCCTTGAACAGCGGCATGACGCGCTTCGCGTCGTCCTCGTCATAGAGCGGCGCGTCCAGATCCGCCTCGACGACGGGCGGCTGGTTGCGCGTCGCCACCTCGGGGTTCGGCGAGGCGGCGAGCGCGGCCTGCTCGGGCGACATCGAGCCCGGTCCGGGCTGGTCCGAGGCGGGCGGCGCATCACCCGCGGCGGCCTCCTCGCCGCCTTCGGCGGCATTCGCGCTTCGATCTGCCGCGGCGGCAGCAGACGGCGCCGCCGCCGTGCCGATCGTCGCGGCGGTCTTCGTCGTGTCGTCGGGCTCGGCGCTGTCGTCGGGCTCGGCGCTGTCGTCGGGCTCGATCGACGTCGGGACGTGCCCTTCCTCCTCGGCACGGCGCGCCTCCTCCACGGCGGCGCGGTACTTCGCCTCTGCTTTGGCGTCCTCGTGGCTCGCGTCGGCCGGGTGGCGGCGCTCCCAGCGCAGGTGCCGCTTGGCGAACTCCTCCTGGAGCCGCCCGCTGTCGAGCAGGACGATCTCGACCAGCTCCGCCGTTGCCGAGGTCAGGTAGATCGGCCCCTGGAAGCCTTCCTTGACGACGAGCGGCAGCAGGCCGCAGTGGTCGAGGTGGGCGTGGGTGACGAGGATCGCGTCGAGCTCCGACGGGTCCATCCCGAGCGGCACGCGGTTGCGCACCGTCTCGTTCGGCGAGCCCTGGAACATCCCGCAATCGATCAGGATCTTTGCGCGCGACGTGGTGACGAGGTGGCGGGAGCCGGTGACCGTGCTCGCGCCGCCGAGGAATTGGATGTGCATGGGTTCCGAGCCTAGACCCGGAACACCGTGTCGAGCGCTACGGCGGCGAACAGCGCCGTCAAATACGTGATCGAGTACTTGTACAGGCGGATCGCCTGCTGGGTGGACGGCTCCGGCGCTGCGCCCTGGCGCCACAGCACGAAGGCGCGGTACAGGAACAGCGCGCCGAGGATCGCCGCCGCGACGGCATAGATCAGGCCCATGTGCGCGACGACCGCGAACACCGCGGTCAACGCGACCAGCAGGATCGTGTACAGCCCGATCTGCCGGCTGGTCTCGGCGATCCCGCGGACGACCGGCAGCATCGGCACGCCGGCCGCGGCGTAGTCGCCGCGAATGCGTAGCGCGAGCGCCCAGAAATGCGGCGGCGTCCAGTAGAAGACGATCAGGAACATGAGCAGCGCGGGCAGCGCCACGTTGCCCGTCACGGCCGCCCAGCCGATGACCGGTGGCAGCGCGCCGGCGGCGCCGCCGATCACGATGTTCGATGGCGTGCTGCGCTTGAGCACGATCGTGTAGACGACGACGTAGAACCCGATCGCGAGCAGCGTCAGGAATGCCGCGACGAGGTTCACGGTCCATGCCATCAGCCCGACGGAGATCGCGCCGAGCGCGATGCCGAAGGCGACCGCCCGCTCCGGCGTGACGCTGTGCGCCGGCAGCGGCCGCCGTCGGGTGCGGGCCATGAGCTGGTCGATGTCGCGTTCGAGGTACTGGTTGATCGCGTTCGCCGAGCCGGCGGCCAGGGTGCCGCAGATGAGCGTCCAGAAGGTGAGCCATGCCCAGTCGAGGATGGGCATGCCCGGCGCGTCGCGGGTGGCCAGGACCATCGCGGGCACGGTCGTGACGAGCAGCAGCTCGATGATCCGCGGCTTCGTGAGCGCGACGTAGGCGCGAACCGTGTCGCCGCGGCTGCTGGAGCCCGCGGGGGCTGCCGGAGCTCGGTCGCCCACCGGCGTCCCCTCGCCACCGCCTGCTGCGGCCGGGACGATCGCGCGAGCGCCGTAATACGCGGACGTCGCGAGCGCGACGATGCCGCCCCAGACCAGCGCCCCGAGCGCGACGTGCAGGGTCTGTGTCCACGGCGCGAGGGTCGTCCAGATCTGCGCGGCGCCAACGAAGACCTGGATCACGTAGACGGCGAGGATGCCGAGTGCCATGCGGGCCAGGCGCGGGCGCGCTTCCCGGCTTCGCCACGCAGCCCACGCCACCGCGGCAAGGATGACCAGCACGATCGCGGCCACGTATCGGTGGAGGGCATGGGTCCCGAACAGCAGCTCGAGATCCGCCCGGCCTGCTGGCGCGACCGGCAGGATCGAGCCGTTCATGAGCGGCCAGTCGGGGAACACGAGACCCGCGTTCCGCGCGGTCACGTTGGAGCCGAACAGCAGCAGCGCGAACACCGTCGCCGACGCGAACGCAGCCAGCAGCGTGAACCGCTGGCTCCCGCCGCCCGCGAGGGTCTTCGGGTACGAGGCGCGAACCAGGAGGTAGACGAGCAGCCCGACGAGCGCCATCGCGGCCGCGAGGTGCGCCGTGACGCTTTCGCCCGAGTTGCCGAGGAGCACCGTCTGGCGCCCAAGCCATGCCTGGAAGCCGACGAGGAGCACGGCCGCGATGGACGGCCACAGGATCGAGCGTCGGTCTCGATGGTCCAGCACGGCAAGGATCGCCATGCCGATGATCAGGACGCCGATCACCGCCGCCACCGTCCGATGGATCCACTCGATCCAGACGTTGAAGCCCGAGTCGAGGCTCGGCAGCGCCTGGCCGGGGAAGCAGCCGGGCCATGTCGGGCAGGCGACGCCGGAATCGGTGGCGCGAACGGCCACGCCGATGACGACGAGCACGAACGCGGCGGCGACGGTCGCGGCAGCGAGCCGCTGGAAGCGGGTCAACGAACCTCCGGGGTGACGCGGGAGCCCGATTCTACTCATCGCCGCGGCGACGGCCCGTTCGAGGGCGCGCGGCTACGCTTTGGGCCATGCGTCGCATCGCTCCCATGATCGCCCTGGCCGCCCTGCTGGCGGCGTGCTCGAACCCCGGTTCCTCGCCATCCGGAACCATCTCGCCCGCGCAATCCGGGACCGCCGCCTGCCAATCGGCACCCGCGGTCGGTGACGATATCCCGAGCTGGGGTGCGCCGGCCACCACGCCGGATCTCACGCCGGTCCTGATCGGGCCAGCGGTGGCCACGTGCGGTGACAACCGCTTCCTGTTCTCGTTCCTCGATGCGCAGGGCCGGCCCGCCGGCGCTCCGAATCGCACCGTGCGCGCCGCGTTCTTCGACTTCGGGCGCGACACGGACAAGCCGTTCGCGACGGTGGACGGCACGTTCATCTGGGCGATCAAGGACGTGAGCGGCATCTACGCCACGAAGGTGGCGTTCCCCGAAGCCGGCCGATTCGGCGTCGAGATCACGACGGCGCTCGACAACGGCGCGCCGACGACGATCCGCGTGACCTTCGACGTGCAGCCGACGTCGCCGCTGCTCCGCGTCGGCGATCCGGCGCCGTCCACGAAGACGCCGACGCTGGCCGACGTCGGGGGCGACGTGACGAAGATCTCCACGGATGCCACCCCGGACCCGGCGCTGTATCAGGCCTCGGAGGACCAGCTGCTCGCGGATCACAAGCCGTTCGTGATCGTGTTCGCGACGCCGAAGTTCTGCCAGAGCGCGACCTGCGGTCCGACGCTCGACACGGTCAAGCCGTACATCACGAAGTACCCGACCGTCACGTTCATCAACGTCGAGCCGTACAAGCTCAAGCTGGTCGACGGCACGCTGCAGGCCGATCTCGATGCCAAGAACGCGCTCCAGGAGACCCCGACCTCCGAAGCGTGGAAGCTCGTCTCCGAGCCGCACGTCTACGTCGTGAACAAGGACGGCATCATCACCGCCGACTTCGAGCTCATCTTCTCGGACGCCGAGCTGACGGCCGCCCTCGACGCCGTCAAGTAGGCCGGGGGCCGCCCGAACCTGCCCGATCCGGAGGGCTGTTGATAACCGCATTGCCGCCGCGTTTCGAGCGCGCTATCGTGCCCGCAAGCGTCTGCTAAACCGATTTAGTCGGTCGGATAGGTCGTCAGTGGGCGGTGCCCGCCCTGGGACCGGAGGAGTATCCGATGTCGTTCGCTCGCCGCCGCGTTGCCGTTCTGGCCGCAACCCTCGGCCTGCTCGCCACCATCGTGGGATTCGCGCCGGGAGCGCGACCGACCCCGGTCCTGGCATCGCACACGCCAACCCCAACCTCCGTGACGGTCGCGGGCTCGCTCCAGAGCGAGGCCGGTTGTTCCGGCGACTGGCAGGCGGATTGCGCCACGACGCATCTCGGCTACGACGCGACCGACGATGTCTGGCAGGGATCGTGGTCACTGCCCGCCGGCGGCTACGAATACAAGGCGGCGCTCAACGACGGCTGGGACGAGAACTACGGCGCAGGTGCGGCGGCGGGTGGCGCGAACATCCCGCTCAACCTGGGTGGCGCCGCGAGCGTCAAGTTCTACTACGACCACAAGACGCACTGGATCACCGACAACGTGAGCTCGGTGATCGTGACCGTGCCCGGCAGCTTCCAGAGCGAGCTCGGCTGCGCGGGCGACTGGCAGCCCGACTGCCTGCGCTCGTGGCTGCAGGACCCCGACGGCGACGGCATCTACACGCTCCAGACCACCGCGCTGCCCGCCGGCAGCTACGAGGCGAAGGCGGCCATCAATGAAGGGTGGGACGAGAACTACGGCGCGGGCGGCGTGCCCGGCGGCGCGAACATCGCGTTCACCGTTCCGACGAACAACGCGCTGGTGAAGTTCAGCTACGACGCATCGAGCCACGTGCTGTCGATCCTCGCCGGCCACACCCAGAACAACGACGTCGAGTGGGCCGGCCTCCGACACGATTCTCGCGATCCCCTCTATCGCACCCCCGGCGGCGCGGTGCCTGCCGGTACGCCGGTGACCATCCGCTTCCGGACCTTCCACGACGACGTCACGGGCGTCAAGCTCCGCGTGTTCGACCTGAACGCCAACGCCCAGTCCATCAAGACGATGACGCTCGCCGCCTCGGACGTCTCGTGCTACGAGGAAGCGCTGGTGGCGGAGACCTGCGACTTCTGGGCCGTCACGCTGCCGAACGCTGCCCCGAACAACGACTGGTATCGGTTCATCGTCACGGACGGCACGGACACCGACTATTACGCCGACAACACGTCCGCCCTCGACGGCGGTGTCGGCGCACCGACCGATGACCCCGTCGACAACAGCTACGCGCTCATGGTGTTCACCCCCGGATTCACCTCCCCGGCGTGGGCAAAGAGCGCCGTGATCTACCAGGTGTTCCCCGACCGGTTCCGCGACGGGCGCAAGGACAACAACCCGAAGACCGGCGACGTTCGCTACGACGACCCGGTGATGAAGCTTTCGTGGGCGACCCTGCCCGAGGGCTACTGCCGGAACTACGCCGACGGTGACGTCAACTGCCCGTGGCGATTCGACGACACCCCGCCCTCCTCGAGCCCCACGAAGGAGCAGCCGCGCGGCCGCGACTACATGGGCGGCGACCTCAAGGGGGTCGACCAGCAGCTCGACTACCTCGTCTCGATGGGGGTCACTGCGATCTACTTCAACCCGATCTTCGACGCGGGCTCGAACCACGGATACGACACGCAGGACTACACGAAGGTCGATCCGTACTTCGGCACGCAGAAGGACTGGGACAGCCTGCAGAAGCACGCGAAGGCGCGCGGCATCCGGATCATCCTCGACGGCGTGTTCAACCACATGTCGTCCGACAGCGCCTTCTTCGATCGCTATCACCACGACGCGACGGTCGGTGCGTGCGAGTCGCAGAGCTCCGCGTACCGCGCGTGGTTCACCTTCCACGACGTCACGCCCGGGACGGGCACGTGCGTCAGCAGCACCGGCGTCGCCAACGGCGCGACGTACGACGGCTGGTTCGGGTTCGACTCGATCCCGGTCCTCGACAAGTCGAACGCCCAGGTCCAGGCGTACTTCCTCACCAACCCGGACAGCATCGCCGCGCGCTGGCTCGCCGCGGGCGCCGGTGGCTGGCGCATGGACGTGGCCGGCGACCCCTCGTTCCCCGCGGGCTACTGGGAGGCATTCCGGGCGAAGGTCAAGTCGATCAACCCGCAGGCCCTGACGATCTCGGAGACGTGGCAGAAGGATTCGACCCTCCTGCGCATGCTCCGCGGCGACCGCCTCGACACGACGATGAACTACCGGCTTCGCGACGCGGTCATCGGCCTCCTCGCGCCCGGAAGCTTTGATTCGAAGGGCTTCCCCGACAGCGGCGACGGACTCACGCCGTCCGAGTTCGCGGCACGGCTCGCCTCGATGCGCGAGGACTATCCGGACGCCGCGTACGACGCCCTGATGAACCTGCTCGACAGCCACGACACAGAGCGCCTCCTCTGGACGCTCACGCCCGGCGCCGAGACCACCGCCGACAAGGAGCTCAACGCGACCAACCTGGCCGCAGGCAAGCTGCGGGTCGAGCTCGCGAGCCTGCTCCAGTACGGCGTCCCCGGCGCGCCGACGGTCTACTCGGGCGACGAGGTGGGCGTCACCGGCGACGACGACCCCGACGATCGTCGGACGTACCCGTGGGCCGACCTCGGCGGGCACCCCGACACCGCGCTCCTGGCCCATTACCAGGCCCTCGCGGCCACGCGGTCGGCCAATCCGGCGCTCACGGCCGGGGACTTCCGGATCCTGTTCGCGGACGACGCGTCGGGGACCGTCGGGTTCGGCCGGAAGACGACCGCGCAGGCCGCGATCGTCGTCGTCAACAGCAGCAACAACCCCTCGAGCGGGTCGATCCCCGTCGCAGGGTTCGTGCCCGACGGCACGCAGTTCACGGTCGCGTACGGCGTCGGCGTGCCCAGCGGCGGCACGTTCACGGTCGTCGACGGCGAGCTGCCGGGCGCGCTGCCTGCGCTCGCGGGCGCGATCCTCGTCACCGGCACCATCGACCTGGCGCCGCCCGCGCCCCCGACCGGCCTGGATGCCACCGATGGCAACGGCCAGGTCGGGCTCACCTGGAACACCAGCACGGGAGCGGTTGGCTACAACGTGTACCGCAGCCCGCTGACGGGCGGCGGCTTCGTCAAGCTGACCGACACCCCGCTCGGCGCGCCGGGCTACACGGACACCGGCCTCGAGAATGGCCGGACGTACTTCTACGTCGTCACCGCGGTCGACGCAGCCGGCAACGAGAGCGGCTGGTCGAACGAGGCCAGCGTCCAGCCGCATCTGTCGATCGGCTGGGCGAGCCTGCAGTGGCCGCCGACCATGAGCCACACGATCAGCGCCGTCAATCGCACGGACACCGCCTATGGCCAGGTGTGGATCGACGGCGCGACGAACCAGCCGGGGCAGACCCCGAGCCTGCGGGCGCAGCTCGGGTTCGGACCGCACGGCTCGTCGCCGGACGGCAACGCCGACTGGGAATGGGTCGAGGCGGTCTTCAACACGGACGCCGGCAACAACGACGAGTTCAAGGCGTCGATGCTGCCGCAGTCGACGGGCACGTTCGATTACCTCTACCGCTACACGACCACGAACGGTGCGAGCTGGGTGTACGCCGATCTCACCGGCACGTTCACCGGCGCACCCCCGGCTCCCGGCGTCCTGACCGTGAGCTCGAGCGGCGACACGACCGACCCGTCGGTCCCGACCGGCCTGCAGGTCACCGATGCATCGCCATCGGCGATCTCGCTCGATTGGGATGACAACGCCGGCGACGCAACCATGTACGGGTACGAGGTTGGCCGCGCGTCGACCGCCGGCGGTCCGTACACCGTCATCGCGCTGACGACCACGAGCGACTACACCGACTCGAACGTCGAGGAAGGCGCGGGCTACGCCTACGCGGTCCGAGCCGTCGACCTGTCATTCAACCGCTCCGCGTATGGAACGGCCGTCGAGGCGACCGCTGCGGCACGGACGGTGACGCTCGTGTTCAACGTGACGGTCCCCGCCACGACCGACGGAACCGGGCTATCCGTCCACATCGCCGGGTTCCTCGACCGCCTCGACGGCGGGTATCCGCAGTGGGATCCGGCAGCGACGGCCCTCAGCCGCGTGGATGCCACGCATTGGACGATCTCCTTCACGGGCAGCGAGGGAGTCCAGATCGAGTACAAGTACACGCTCGGATCGTGGGATGACGTCGAGAAGGACGGCGCCTGCGGCGAGATCCCCAACCGGCAGCTGACGCTCAGCTACGGCAGCACCGGGACGCAGACCGTCAACGACACCGTGCTGAACTGGAGGAACGTCGCGCCCTGCGGGAACTGAGGGCGCCCGTCGCCTGGGGAAGCGCCCGTCGGTCAGCCGGCGGGCGCGTCCTCGAGCCGATAGGCGATGCGCTCGCCGTTCACGACCTGGAACCAGACGCGAATCGGAACGCTCGTCGCCTGGTGCTCCTTGAGGTGGCTCGGCGAGAACTGGGTGGCGTTCTCGAGCGCGCCCAGCGTGAAGGCGAGCGACTGCCCGCTCGACGTTCGAAGGGTGAACGCGCGCACGTCGGTAAGGCTTGCGGCATCCACGGAGACCACGATGCCGTCGACCGGCGACTGCACGGCTGCGCCGCTTGGGGCGAGCTGCGAGCAGCCGCAGCTTCCGACCGCTGCGACGATGCTCAACACCACGATCCCGACGATCACGAGCGCGATCACGCCCGCCCCGCGAGCGAGCCGCGTCATGTGGTGGCGGCGGCGCCCGTGCTGCCGGGCGCATGGATCGGCTCGCCCGCCGCGCAGTGCGGGCACGTCGCCGGTCCCGCCTCATACGTCGGGAGGTCGAGGATCCACAGCGCGTTGAGCCCGTAGCGGCGACCGGTCGTCGGTGAGGCCAGGGACGAAAGGCCGCCCGACCGATCGACGATCACGGCGCACTCGACGATCTCGCCGCCCGCCGCCTCGACGGCCGGGATCATCGCCAGCAGCGAACCGCCGGTCGTGAGGATGTCGTCGACGAGGAGGACCTTCTCACCCGGCTCGATGCGGAAGCCGCGCCGGAACTCGCGATGCGTCGCGCCGTCGGCCGCCTTCACCTCCTCGGCGAAGATCGCGCGCCGCCCGAGCTGGCGGCCGGTCTCGAACGCGAGGATCACGCCGCCGGTCGTCGGGCCCGCCACGAGGTCGACGGTCGGCTCGTCGGCCGGGCCGCGGTACTGGCCGGCCCAGAAGCCGCACAGCTCGCTCGTCGCGGCGGGATCCGAGAGGACGGCGAACTTCTCCAGGTAGGCGCCGGAGTGGCGCCCGCTCTTGAGCAGGAAATGGCCGTCGCGCAGCGCGCCGGAGCTGCGGAACAGGGCCTCCGTGCGGGCCGCGATGGCGGCCCTGGCCGACAGCTCCGTGCCCGATTTGATCGTGGTCATCAGGTCGGAAGTGTAGGCGGCAGGCCGCCCTTTCTCGATCGCCGCAACACCGGATCGGCTACGCCGGAACGGCAACGCTGGATCAGGCACCGCTCTCCGCGCTCGGCGCGGCCGGCGCCGTCGGGGCGGCTGGGCCTGACCCCGCCGTCGCGCGATTGAGCCGGCGCATGACCCAGATCACGATCAGGGCCAGGATGCCGAGCGCGATGAGGATCGGCAGCCACACGATGGCGAACCAGATGCCCGCCGACGCCACGCCCTGGAGGATCCCGACGAGCGACGCCGCGGCTTCGTCGACCTGCGTCTTGGGATCGAATGCCGTCGTCGACGTGAGCACCGGGTCGGGCTTGAGGCTGAAGGTGACGGTGAGCGTGGAGTACGCCGCCTGATTCTCGAGGTGCGTCTTCTCGGCGACCGCCTGCTCGATCTGGCCGCGCACGTTCGTGAGCTCCGACTGGACCGCGAGGATGTCCTTGATCTCGACGGCCTGGGTCATGACGCCCTGGAGCGCGGTTTCGGTCACCTGCAGGTTCTTGATCCGAGCTGCGAGGTCGACGACCTGCGTCGTCACGTCCTCCGTGCCGGATCGCTCCGCGAGCACCTTCGTGGCCAGGGCCCGAAGCCCGGCCACTGCCTGGTCCCACGCCGCAGCCGGGACGCGGAAGGTGATCGATGCCTGGTCGCTCTCCCCGTCGCCGGAGCGGTCCGAACCGCTGGCGTAGCCGCCGAGGGCCTTGATCTGGTCGGTCGCGGTGGCGAGCGCGGCATCGATGCCAGTGACCTGGAGGACCATCTCGCCGGTCTTGATGATCAGCAGGTTCGGCGTGTCGGCCAGGTAGGCGATCCCGCGCGAGCTTCCATCATCGTTGCTGCCCGGCCCAGCCGCCGGCGCTCCCTGGCCGCCGGTCTCGGACCCGGACGCGTCACCCCCACCGGAGGCCCCGATCGCCGGGGGCGCCCCCACCCCCTGCGGAGTGCCAGCCGACCCGCTGCATGCCGCGACGAAGGCGACGACCATCAGGAGAACGAGGAGGACCGGACCGCGTCGGCCGGTCGCTCGGAACGTGGACAGCATTGTGGCTGCTCCTTCTCGTAACGCGATCGCGCGTCGGCGATGCGTTCGGGAGACGGGCCAGCCGCTCGCGTGGTTCCCGATGTTGGCCCTACTCGCCCCCGACCTGCACCCAGTCCGTCGGCGGCCGCGGACCCCAGCGCCGGATGATCCAGCGACCGACGACGAAGGCCATGGCCGAGCCGAGCACGAGGGCCAGCAGGATCGGCAGCCATACGATCCCGAACCAGATCCCGCCCCTCGCGAGCTTCTGGAGCCCGCGGATGAGCTTTGCGGTCGCCGCGTCGACCTCCTTCGAGGGATCGAACCCGGACGTCTGGGCGACGACCACCGCGGTGGTCGGCGGCAGCAGGAACGTCGCCGTCAGGGTCGAGAAGGACGCCTGCTCCTCGAGATGGGACTTCTCGGCCGTGAGCTGCTCGATCTGCCCGCGCACGTCGGTCAACTGGTCCTGGACGCTCAGCACATCCTTGATCACGCCCGCCTTGTCCATGATCGACTGGAGCGCCGCCTCGGTGACCTCGAGGTTGCGGATGCGGGCGCCGAGGTCGACGACCTGCGTTGTCACGTCCTCCGTGCCGGTCTCCTCGTCGAGCACCTCGCCGGTCGAGCGCATGGCGTTGAGCGCGCTGTCCCACGCAGCGGAAGGGACCCGGAACGTGACCGTCGCGTACAGGTCGTCGCCGGTCCCGGACCGCTTCGAGCCGCTCGCGTAGCCGCCGAGCGCGGCGATGCGGTTGGTGGCCGTCGTGATTGCGGCGGTGACGTCCTTGACCCGCATCGAGATCTTGCCGGTCTTGATGACGAGCGGGTCGTCGCGCGGGACGGCGAGCACGATGCCCGGCTCCGAGACCGTGCCCGATCCACCGCCGCTCCCCGGGCCGGAGCCGTTCGCGCCGGAACCGTCCCCGCTCGAGCCCGATTCGCCGTCGGACCCTGTGTCCGTGCCCCCGCCGCTGGCCGACCCGCTATCGCCACCGTGATACGGCTCGCCAATTGAGGCGCCGACAGTCGAGAGGATGCCGCTCACCTGCGAGCCCATCGTCATGACCACCACGAGGACCACCACCGTGCCGCCGGCGAGCAGCGAGGCGATGGTCTTCCAACCGATCGAACCAGCGTGCGAGTTGGTCTGCATGCCAGCAGGATGCGAGGGGCGGTTCCGTCAGACGAGCCGCGTCCGCCGCACGCTCCATTGCGCGATTTCCCGCAACGTTGCCGGCACGGCCGTGCGAGCACGCGCCGCCTGAGAAGGCGTGTCTCAGGGCCGGTATTCGACTCCCTTGGCCGATGGCGCGGACGCCTTCTTCGGCAGCGCGGTCCCGATGAGGTCGCGGTACGAGGCAAACCCGCGGCGCCGGCACTCGTCGCCGAGCTCGTCCACCAGGCGCACGGGGAGGGTCGGGTCGGCGAAGATGGCCGTGCCGACCTGCACCGCGACCGCCCCCACGGCGAGGAAGTCCAGCACGTCGGCGAGCTCCGTCACGCCCCCGATCGCGATGACCGGGATGTCGACCACCTGCGCGACTTCGTAGACGATGCGAAGGGCCACTGGCTTGATCGCCGGCCCCGAGAGCCCGCCATAGATGTTGCCCAACAACGGCCGCTCGCGCGTCGGCGACACGGCGATCCCGGACAGCGTGTTGATCGCGGTCAGCGCGTCGGCGCCCGCATCCGCGATGGCGCGCGCGATCGGGCGCACGTCGGCCACGTTCGGGGAGAGCTTCACGAGCAACGGCAGGTCCGTTGCCCGTCGGACGGCCGCGGTGACCTCGCCGGCCGCGCCGGCATCGATCGCGAACTGCAGGCCGCCTCGGCCCACGTTCGGGCAGGAGATGTTGAGCTCGATGCCGGCGACGCCCGGGACCCCTTCGAGACGCCGCGCCACCTCGACGTAATCCGCGACGGACTCGCCGGCCACGTTCACGATCACCGGGACCTGCCAGCCCGCCCACGTGCCCGCGTATTTCGAGATGACCGCGTCGACGCCCGGGTTCTGCAGCCCGATCGAGTTGAGCATGCCCCCGGGCGTCTCTGTGACCCGCGGCGTGGGATTGCCGATCCTCGGACGAAGGGTGGTGCCCTTGCAGCAGATCGCACCGAGGCGCTGGACCTGCACGACATCCGCGTATTCGGTGCCGTAGCCGAACGTCCCCGACGCCACGAGGATCGGGTTGTCGAGCACGAGCCCGCGCCCGAGATCGACCGACAGGTCGACGGCCACGTCGCGCGCGAGCGGGCCGGTCGATTGGCCCGCGGTCGATTGGCCGGCCGACGGGCCGGTGGTCGTTCGGGCAGAGCCGTTCGACGACGGTTCGA
>DASSHR010000072.1:0-11718 GCA_035692745.1 Candidatus Limnocylindrales bacterium
TCTCGTTCGCGAACTCGAAGACCTGCGCGTCGCCGAGCTCGCTGCCGAGGTAGCGGCAGATCTTCTCGGCGAGGTCTCGATTCGCGTTGCCGGTGTAGATCTGGAACTGGTCCGCGTACACGGGCGAGTCCTCCAGCCGGCCGAATCCGACGCTCACGCCTGACCGCTGGGCGGTGCAGGTGGGGAGCCAGGCGTCGACTCCGGGGCGTCATTGTCCTCGACTTCACGTCCTTCCGCCAAGCCCGGCCGGAAGGCGGCGATTCCGACGACCCGATCGCCCTCGTTGAGGCGCATCACGATGACCCCCCGCGCGTTCGGCGAGTACCGGTTGACGGTGTCCAGCTCCGTGCGGACGACCTGGCCCTGGGCGGAGATCAGCACGAGCTCCTCGTCGAGCGCGGTAACCTGCTGGACGGCGGCCACCACGCCGGTCTTCCGACCCTCGAGCGAGATCAGGCGCACGCCCTGGCCGCCGCGATGCTTGATCCGGAAGTCGTCGATCGAGGTCTTCTTGCCGTAGCCGGTCTCGGTGAGGACCAGGAGGTCCGCGCCGGGCTGGACGACGCTCATCGAGACGACCTCGTCGCCCTGCTTCTTGAGCAGCCGGATCCCGATGACGCCGCCCGCATCGCGGCCCATCGGGCGGACCTCACCCTCGTGGAACTTGGCGAGCATGCCCTGGGCCGTCGCGATGATGATGTCGTCCTCGCCCGTCGAGACGCCGACCCACGCGAGCTCGTCCTTCTCGTCGAGCGTGATCGCCCGGATCCCGGTGGACCGGACCCGCTCGAACTGCTCCAGTGGGGTCTTCTTGATGATCCCGCGGCGGGTGGCGAGCACGAGGTACGAGCCCGCGGAGAACTCCCGCAGCGTGATCGTCGCCGTCGGGAATTCGCCGGCTTCCACCTGGACGCCGGGCATGTTGATGATCGGCAGGCCCTTGGCCTGGCGCGACGCATCGGGGATCGCGTGCACCTTGGCCGAGAACACGCGGCCGCGGTTCGTGAAGAACAGCGCCCAGTCGTGCGTGTTCGCGACGAGGAGGTGCTCGACGGCGTCCTCTTCGCGGGTGACGTGGCCGATGATCCCCTTGCCACCGCGGTGCTGGCGGCGGTACGTCGCGACCGGCTGGCGCTTGATGTAGCCGCGCTGGCTGATCGTGACGACGACGTCCTCGTCGGCGATGAGGTCCTCGTCGGTGAGCTCGCGGGATTCGCCGTCCTCGACGCGCGTCCGCCGGTCGCCGGCGTACTTGCGCTTCATCTCGCGCAGCTCGTCCTTGATGATCGCGAGCACGCGGGCGGCGTTGGCCAGGATGTCCTCAAGCTCGGCGATGAGCTGGATGACCTCGAGGTACTCGTCCTCGATCTTCTTGCGCTCCAGCGCCGCCAGCCGGGCGAGGCGCATGTCGAGGATGGCCTGGGCCTGTCGCTCCGACAGATCGAACTTCGTCATGAGGTTGGTGCGGGCAACCTCGGTGTCGGCCGAGGCGCGGATCGTCGAGATCACCTCGTCGAGGTGGTCGAGCGCCGTCTTCAGGCCCTCGAGGATGTGGGCCCGCTCGCGCGCCTTGCCGAGGTCGTACTCGGTGCGCCGGCGCACGATCTCGCGCCGGTGCTCGACGTGGTGCTGCAGCACGGACTTCAGCGGCAGGGTCTGCGGCTGGCCATCGACCAGGGCGAGCATGTTCATGTTGAACGCGGTCTGCAGCGCCGTGTGCTTGAACAGGTTGTTCAGCACCTTGTGCGGATTGGCGTCGCGCTTGACCTCGATGTACATGCGCATGCCATCGCGGTCGGACTCGTCGCGCAGGTCGCCGATGCCGTCGATCTTCTTGTCCTTGACGAGCTCCGCGATCTTCTCGATCAGGGCCGCCTTGTTCACCTGGTACGGCAGCTCCGTCACGATGATCGCGACGCGATCGCCGCGGACCTCCTCGAACGCGACCTGGGCGCGCATCACGACCCGCCCGCGGCCGTGGGCGTACATGCTCCGGATCGCGTCGACGGTCTCCCAGTCGCCGGTGATGGCGTTGCGCTGGCGTTCGTACCGGAAGATCGTCCCCCCAGTCGGGAAGTCCGGTCCGGAGACGAAGCGGCAAAGGTCGTCGTTCGTGATCTCCGAGTCGTCGATGAGCGCGATGGTGGCGTCGGCGATCTCGCCCAGGTGGTGGGGCGGGATGTTCGTCGCCATCCCCACGGCGATGCCGGACGAGCCGTTGATGAGCAGGTTCGGGAGCTTCGCCGGGAGGACGGACGGCTGCTGCTGCGTGCCGTCGTAGTTGTCCTCGAAGTCGACCGTCTCCTTGTCGATGTCGGCGAGCATCTCCGTGGCGATCGCGGTGAGGCGAGCCTCCGTGTATCGCATCGCGGCGGGCGCGTCGCCGTCGACCGAGCCGAAGTTGCCCTGGCCGTCGACGAGCGGATAGCGGAGCGAGAAGTCCTGGGCGAGCCGCACGAGCGCGTCGTACAGCGCCACGTCGCCGTGCGGGTGGTACTTGCCCATCACCTCGCCGACGATCGCGGCGCACTTGCGATAGGAGCTCGTGGCCGAGAGCCCCATCTCGCCCATCGTGTACAGGATCCGGCGATGAACCGGCTTCAGGCCGTCGCGAACATCCGGCAGGGCGCGGGACACGATGACGCTCATCGCGTAATCGAGGTACGAGACCTTCATCTCGTCCTCGATCAGGATCGTGCGCACGTTGCCCGGTTCGTCGATCACGCCGCGTGGCTCCTCGTGGTGGTCATGTCAGGGGTGGCTCCGGCATCGACCGGCCGAGGCCCATAGCCGCGAACTGCTCGGCGAGCACGGCTGCCCTCGAGGTCGCGGGCGCGCCGGCGGCGCGCCGGATGCCGGCGAGCTGCTCCCGGATTCCGGCAGCGACGTCCGGATCCAGCTTCGACAGGCTGTCGCGGATCACCCACGCCCGATGGCCATCCGCACTCGCCGCCGCCGTCGCGGCTTCGTCGCGCAGTGCCTCGGCGGTGGCTTTCATGTCCACGATCGCCATCGATCGGTAGGCCCACGCGAGCGCCTTCTGCACGTCGGGGTCCGCATCACCGATGAGGGTCGCGAGGATCTCGAGGCCCTTGGCCGCGATCTCGGGAGCGCGTCCCGCCGTGCGGTTGACGTACGGGATCGTGGCGATGGTGGACCCCACGAGCCGCCGCTCCCATCGGGACGGCGAGATCGTCAGCTGCTCCAGCTCGGCCCACCGATATGACTCGGCGAGGATGCCCTTGCCGTACGGATGGGCGAGGGTGTCGACCGTGATCCAGTCGTCGGCGTCGCGTGCGGCGCGGCGCAGGAGCTGCCAGGTCCGCTCCGGCTCGCGGCCGACCGTCCGCTCCAGGGTCGCGATCGCAAACCAGCGCGCTTCGCGCTGCGGTTCGCGAAGGAGCCGATCCGCGACGAACAGGAGCTCCGCAGGCGACGAACGACGCGTGCTGCGCTCGAAGGCGCGACGCACCGCCACCTGCAGCGGCGTGCGGACCCCGTGGGTGGGCCCGATGCCCGGTGCGACGTACAGCTGGCCGGCGCGGTACTCGGGATCGGCGAGCTCCGCGAACGCTGCGGAGAGCGCGGCGGCGAAGGCGTTCGGGTCGCCCGCGAGGCCGCCAAGCGCAGCGCCGAGGTCCTCCGCGCGGTCTGTGCTCGGGCTCGAAGGCCAGGACGCGGGGCGCCCGCCGCTCATCCCGGGTGCCACGGGCGCCGCGGCCGGCGTCACGCGCCCACCTCGGCCGCCACACGGCGCATGCCATAGCGTGCCTTGAGCCGATCGAGCTGGTCTGCCGGCAGGGCGATGAAGGTGCCCTCCGCGGTCGCGTACTCCTCGCCGGTGCTCGGGTCGAACACCCGGCCGGCGGTCCGGATCGCGCGGCGGTGGTCCTCGACCACCCGGCCCTCGGCTCGGATCGCCCGGCCCGTCGCGATCGGGCGACGGAAGGCGACGTTGAGCCGCGCCGTGACGCCCCACGTCCCCTGGCCGATCACCGACCACGCCATCACCTCGTCGAGGAGCGTGCACACGATGCCCCCGTGCGCGACCGCGTCCCAGCCCTGGAAGGTCGGACCGAGCGTGGTCTCGGTCCAGGCGCCCTCGGGGCTCGTGTGCAGGACGAGCCGCAGCCCGCCCTCGTTGAGCTCCCCGCACGCAAAGCAGTGGTGTGGCTCGAACTCGAAGGCGCCGTCGCGGTCGCGGAGCGTCGCGCTCGAGGCCGCCACCTCAGATGTCAAGGTTGCGGACCTTCCGAGCCTCGGCCTTGATGAAGTCCTTGCGCGGCTCGACGTTCTCGCCCATGAGCTTCGTGAAGATCTCGTCGGCGAGCGCCGCGTTCTCCGAATCGACCTGCAGCAGCGTTCGCGTGTCCGGGTTCATGGTCGTCTCCCAGAGCTGGTCGGCGTTCATCTCGCCGAGGCCCTTGAACCGCTGAACCGACAGGTTCTTGACGTTGAACTCCTTGATGACCCGGTCGCGCTCCTTCTCCGTCTGCGCGTACTTCGTGACCTTGCCGGTGGAGATCCGGTACAGCGGCGGCTGCGCGATGTACAGGTAGCCGGCCTCGATCACCTGCGGCATGAAGCGGTAGAAGAACGTGAGCAGCAGCGTCCGGATGTGGGCCCCGTCGACGTCGGCGTCGCTCATCAGGATGATCCGGTGGTAGCGGAGCTTCGAGATGTCGAAGCTGTCCTCGATGCCCTCGATGCCGGCGCCCAGGGCGATGATCAGCGGCCTGATCTTCTCGCTGGCGACGACCTTGTCGAGGCGGGCCTTCTCCACGTTCAGCATCTTGCCGAACATCGGCAGGATCGCCTGGAACCGCCGATCGCGGCCCGCCTTCGCCGACCCGCCGGCCGAGTCGCCCTCGACGATGTAGATCTCGCTCCGCTCCGGGTCCCGTTCCTGGCAGTCGGCGAGCTTGCCCGGCAGGGACAGCCCGTCGAGGGCGCCCTTGCGGATGACGAGATCGCGGGCCTTGCGCGCCGCCTCCCGGGCGCGCGACGCCGTGAGGCACTTGTCGATGATCTTGCGGCCGTCGCCCGGGTTCTCCTCGAGGTACTGGATCATCGCGTCGGTGACGGCAGCCTGGACCTGGCCCTTCACCTCGGCGTTGCCGAGCTTTGCCTTCGTCTGGCCCTCGAACTGCGGGTCGGTCAGCTTGACGCTGATGACCGCGGTCAGGCCTTCGCGGACGTCGTCGCCGCTGAGGTTGCCGTCCGACGACTTCAGGACGCCCGCCTTGCGAGCCCAGTCGTTGAGCGAGCCCGTCAGGGCGGCGCGGAAGCCCGTGACGTGCGTGCCGCCGTCGACCGTGTTGATGTTGTTCGCGAAGGCGAGCACGTTCTCGGTGTACGTGTCGTTGTACTGGAGCGCCGCCTCGACGAGCGTGCTGCCTTCTCGGCGTTCGACGTAGATCGGGCGGTTGTGGAGCGCCTCCTTGTTCCGATTGAGGTGGCGCACGAACGACTGCAGCCCGCCTTCGAAGTGGAAGGACTTCTCGCGATCGACGCGCTCGTCGACGTACGTGATCCAGACGCCCTTCGTGAGATACGCGGATTCACGGAGCCGCTGCGCGATCGTGTCGAACGAGTATTCGGTCGTCTCGAACATCTCCGGATCGGCACGGAACTGGGTCTTCGTGCCCGTCCGGTCGCCCTGCGGCCCGACGCGCGTCACCGAGCCCGTCGGCTTCCCGCGCACGTACTCCTGGGCGAAGACGCCGCCGTCGCGCGCCGATTCGACGCGCAGCCACTCCGAGAGCGCATTGACCACGCTCACGCCGACGCCGTGGAGGCCGCCCGAGACCTTGTACCCGCCGCCGCCGAACTTGCCGCCGGCGTGGAGCACGGTATGCACGACCTCGAGTGCGTCCTTGCCCGTCGAGTGCCGGCCGACGGGGACGCCGCGGCCGTCATCGATCACCTCGACCGTGCCGTCCTTGTGAATCGTCAGTCGGATGTTGCGAGCGTGGCCCGCCATGGCCTCGTCGATCGAGTTGTCGACGATCTCCCAGACGAGGTGGTGCAGGCCGCGCGCGTCCGTCGAGCCGATGTACATGCCCGGGCGACGACGGACGGCCTCGAGTCCCTCGAGGACCTGGATGCTGGCTGCGGTGTAATCGGACACGGCAGCCTTGCCGCGCTTGCGGCCGGTCGTGGCGGCGCCATTCGTGCCATTGGCACCGTCGCTGCCATTGGTCGCCCCGACCATGCCGGCCTTCGTCCGCTGTTCCGTCACGCAATCCCTCCGACGAGCCGCTGGTACAGGCGCGCGAGCTCGTCGTCGCCGTAGTAGTCGATGACGATCCGGCCGCCGCGCCGCGTGCGGGTGAGCCGGACCTTGGTCCCGAGCGACCGTCGCAGGTCCTCCTCGACGCGATCGACGTCCGGATCCGCCGGCGCCTGGGCGTGAGCGGCCGGTTCGCGGGGCTCGCGCAAGCGCCGGACGAGCTCCTCGGTCTGGCGGACCGACAGGCCGCCGTCGATGACGGTGGGAAGGACGCGCGGCTGGGCGTCCGTCGGAAGGCCGCCGATCGCGCGGGCGTGTCCTTCGGTGAGCGCTCCGTTCGCGACCGCCGCCTGCACGTCGGCGTGCAGGTCGAGCAGACGCAGCGTGTTGGCGACGGTCGATCGCGCACGACCCACGCGCGCGGCGAGGACCTCCTGGCTGAACGCGAACTCGTCGATGAGCTGGCGGTACGCGCGCGCCGATTCGATCGGATCGAGGTCCTCGCGCTGCAGGTTCTCCACGAGCGCGAGCTCGAGCTGCTGCTGGTCCGCCAGCTGCCGAATGACGGCGGGAATGCGCTCGAGGCCGGCCAGGCGGGCCGCCCGGACGCGCCGCTCTCCGGCGACGAGCTGGTAGCCGTCGAGCGTCTCCGTGACGAGGATGGGCTGGATCACGCCGTGCTCGCGGATGCTCGCTGCGAGCGTCGCGAGGGCGTCGTCGGCCATGCGCAGCCGTGGCTGGCGTGGGTTCTCGCGGATGCGGGCAAGCGGGATCTCGACCGAACCGGTGCTCGCGGAGCTGCGCTGCGGGATGAGCGCCGCGAGCCCGCGCCCGAGGCCCTGCGGCCGGTCGCTGCGCACGGTCACGCGAACACCGCCTGGGACGGCTCGGATTCGATCGCGATGGCATGCGTCGCGCGCCCGTTCCGGGGCGTCGAGCCGTCCGAATCGGGCGCCGGCGGGCGCTCGTCGCGAGCCCGGATCTCGCGCGCAAGATCGCGGTACGCATCGGCGCCGCGCGACCCCGGCGCGTAGAGGTGGATCGGCAGGCCGTGGCTAGGTGCCTCGGAGAGCCGGACGTTGCGCGGGATCACGGTGTCGTACACGCGGTCACCGAGGTGCCGCCGGACCTCGGCGCCGACGTCGGCGCTGAGTCGCGTGCGCCCGTCATGCATCGTCAGGACCGCGCCCTTGACCTCGAGACGTGGGTTGAGGTGGTCGGTCACGAGGCGGATCGTTGCCAAGAGCTGGCCAAGGCCCTCCAGCGCGAAGTACTCGCACTGGATCGGAATCAGGACCGCATCCGCGGCGGTGAGGGCGTTGATCGTCAGCAGGCCGAGCGATGGCGGGCAGTCGATGAGCAGGTAGTCGTACTCGCCGCGCACCCGGTCGATGAGATGCGCCAGCCGGCGCTCGCGCTGCTCGAGCGGCGTGAGCTCGACCTCGGCGCCGGCGAGCGCAATGGACGATGGGACGAGCGTGACGCCGTCCACCTCCGTCGGGATTGCGAGGTCCGCGAGCTCGACCCGGTCGATGACGGCGTCGTACACGGATCGGTCGCGCGTGCGATCGATCCCGAAGGCGCTCGTGGCGTTGCCCTGCGGATCGAGATCGACGACGAGGACGCGATCACCGGCAAGGGCCAGGTAGCTGGCCAGGTTGACGACCGTCGTGGTCTTCCCGACGCCGCCCTTCTGGTTCGCGCAGGCGATGGTCTCGCCCACTCAGGAGGTCGTCCGGTGTTGTTTCACAGGTGTCGATTCTAGCATCGGAAGGCCCTTCGCTCCCTCGCCGGACCGCCCGACGACGTTCGTCTGCAGTGTCGTCGGAGGCGCTTATCTGGCGGTTCGCTGCGACGCATCGTTTCACGTGAAACATGCCAGGGCGACGCGGCGTGGAGGGGTCGCGCTCTTGTGAATCCGGCACCAGAATCGCAACCCGAATTCGCCGATCGTGCCATTGCCGCAGTTCGGCGGAGCGTGGGATACTTCCCCACGCGACGCGGAGGTGCCGGCCGCTCGTCGCCGCGAGGGCTCTGGTTCGCGCGACCCCTCCTTCCGCCGAGGACCGATCGTCGTCCCATGAGCCTCCTCCTCGCCGCGATCGGGGCGACACTCACCGCGCTCGTCGAAGCAACGCTCGGGCAGTTCCTCACGGTGGGGGACGCCACGCCGCATCCCGTCCTCGTGGGCGGAGTCATCTGGACCATCGCAGCCGGGATCGATCGGGGAATCACGTGGGCGTTCGTTGGAGGTCTCGTTCTTGACTCGCTGCTCGTCCGCCCACTCGGCACGACGCCGGTCGCCCTCCTCCTCGCCGTCGGTGGCGCCGCGCTCATCAATCAGCCCTTCCCCCGCTTGCGGATCGTCGCGCCGGTCGTTGCCGTCCCGATCCTCAGCTTTGCCTACTCGATGCTGATCCTCGCAATCCAGTCCGCGATGGAGCCGGGTGTCCACGTCTCGGATGCCGGTCGCCTGTTCGTGCCCGGGGCGCTGTTCGACATGCTGCTGGCGCTCGCCCTCGGGCCCCTGGCCGTCACCATCCATGACCGCCGGATGCCCGCAGAACGGATGGACTGGTGAACCCCTACCTCGACGGCCGCCCGGTGCCGGCGCCGTCGCGCCTGCGATTCGTCGCCTTCGGGCTGGCGGTCGTCCTGGCGTCGGCGGCCCTGTCCACGCGCCTCTTTGCCATCCAGGTCGCTGGTTCGACGCCGTACACCGCGTTCGGTGCGACGACCCGCAACGTCGAAGAGCCCTTGCCGTCGACCCGCGGGGTGATCTATGACCGTTCGGGGAACCCGTTGGTCAGCAACGTCGCCTCGTACAGCGTCAAGATCCGGCCGGCCGACCTCCCGGAGTCGAGGCGCGCCGAGGTCGTCGGGACGCTTGCGACCCTCGTGGGCGCCGATCCGGCCGACATCAACATCGCGATCGACTCGAACCCCGGCTCCCGCTACGACAGCGTGCGCGTCGCCCAGGACGTCGATCCCCAGGTCGCGGGCTTCATCGCCGAATCCGCATCGGAGCTCCCCGGCGTCGAAGTCGTGGTCGAGACGCGCCGCAACTACGAGATGGGCAAGCTCTTCTCGCAGGTCCTCGGGTACACCGGCCCGATCAGCGGCGAGGAGCTGCTGAAGCTGAAGGCGAATGGCTACCTGCCGGACGATCTCCTGGGGCGTGCCGGCGTCGAATCGACGTACGAGGACGCCCTGCGCGGCACCTACGGCACGCAGACCGTGGAGCGAGACGCCGCGGGCCGCGACATCCAGGTCGTGCAGACGGATCAGCCGCCGATCGCCGGGAGCTCGCTGCGGCTCACGCTCGACACGAAGGAGCAGCAGTACGCCACGAAGGCCATGGAGTGGGGCATGAAGGTCGCCGGCCTCAAGCGAGGCGTGGTGATCGTCGGCAATCCCCAGACGGGCGAGATCCTGGCCCTCGTCAGCCTCCCCACGTACGACGACAACGCCTTCAGCCAGGGCATCAGCAACACGGACTACCAGGCGCTGCTCCAGGACCCCGGCCGCCCGCTGGTGAACCACGCCATCAGCGACCAGTACCCGGCCGGCTCGACGTACAAGCTCGTCGCCGGGACCGGTGTCCTCGCGGACGGCATCATCACGGCGACCACGAAGATCCGAACCGCCGGCTACCTGACGCTCGGCGGCATCAAGTTCCACGACTGGAACCCTTCGGGCTTCGGGATGTGCGACATCATGTGCGGCTTCGCGCACTCGAGCGACACGTTCTTCTACCAGGCCGCCGCCATGCTCGGCATCGACCGCCACGCCTACTGGGGCCACCAGTACGGCTTCGGCTCGCCGACGGGCATCGACCTGCCGGCCGAGGCCTCCGGCATCGTGCCATCCAACCAGTGGAAGCTCGACACGCTCGGCCTGCCGATCTATCCCGGTGAGACGTACCTCGCGGGCATCGGCCAGGGCTACGTGGCGGTCACACCCGTGCAGCTGCTGAATGCGTACAGCGCGCTTGCCAATGGCGGCACCCTCTACCAGCCGCACGTGGTCAAGCAGATCATCGCCGCGGACGGGACGGTCACCGACGTCCAGCCCGAGGTCATCGGTCACGTCGACGCGCCGGCGAGCGTGCTGCGGACGATGCGCAAGGCCGGTCGCAACATGGTCGTGGTGGGCCACACGTACAACCTTCGTGACATGCCCATCGTCGTGGCCGGCAAGACCGGCACGGCGCAGTTCAGCGCGAAGGCCAAGAACCTGCCGTTCCACTCGTGGATCGCGGCCTTCGTGCCAAAGGACCCGTGGGTCAGCAAGGATGATCCGCACGGCTGGAAGGCCGTGTCGCGCACGGACAGCGAGCTCGCGATCGTGGTGCTCGCGTACGACTCGGGTACCCGCGGCAATGCGGCCACCGAGATCGCGAAGTACTACCTGATGCTCCACTTCGGCATCAAGCACGACTACCGGCGGCCGGACCTGCTCCAGCGCCGCAGCTACGGCTGAGCCGGGTCGGATCCGATGAGCATCGTCAGCGCCCGCGGCTCCCGACCGTCCCGGTGGACGGCCGCGCGAGTGAGCGTCGTCTGGCACAACTTCGACCTGCAGCTCACCACCTATGCGGCGCTGCTGCTGTGCTTCGGCCTGGCGATGGCGTACAGCAACACGGCGGCCACCGGCGACGGGATCCTCGATGGCGGCTCGATCTTCCTGCGCGCCCTCATGTGGACGTCGATCGCCGTCGCGGTGTTCGTGACCGCGTCCGTGTTCGACTACCACTGGCTGAAGACGTTCGCCTGGCCGCTCTATCTCGTCCAGCTCGGCCTGCTCATGCTCACGCTCGCGATCGGCGGCGGCGTCGGCGGCACGTCCCGCTGGGTGTCGATCTTCGGCCTGCAGTTCCAGTTCAGCGAGCTCGCCAAGGTCCTCATGATCATCGTCCTCGCGAACTACCTCGGCAGCCGGGCGGGCCGGCTCGGCTCGTTGTGGGCGATGGTGGGCGCGGGCGTGCTCGCGGGTCCGCCCTTCATCCTGGTGCTGCTCCAGCCGGACCTCGGCACCGCACTCGTCTTCGCGGCGATCCTCGTCGCGACGCTGTTCATGTCCGGTGCCAGCCTGCGCTGGCTCGGCATCGGCTTCGCTGCGGCGATGGCAGCGCTGCCGTTCGTGTGGACGTACGTCCTCGCCGACTACCAGAAGGCGCGCCTGACCTCGTTCCTCAATCCGCTCGCCGACATCCAGGGCGCTGGCTACCAGCTCTACCAGGCGCAGATCGCGATCGGCGCCGGCGGCTGGTTCGGCCTCGGGCTGACGAACGGCACGCAGAACGCGCAGGGCCTGCTGCCCGTGCAGGACACGGACTTCGTGTTCGCGATCCTCGCCGAGGAGCTCGGGTTCGTCGGCGCCCTCGTCGTCCTCGGGCTCTTCGTCGCGCTCCTGTGGCGCGTCCTCGTGGCCGGCTGGCGATCCGAGGACCCCTTCGGGACGATCTTCGCCTGCGGGGTCGGCGC
>DASSHR010000073.1:0-1195 GCA_035692745.1 Candidatus Limnocylindrales bacterium
TTCGCGAGGTTGACCGCGATGTTCGGCAGGCCCACGCCCACGAAGCACACCCGCTGGCCGGCCAGCTCGCGCGCGGCGGCCACGATCATCATCTCGTTCTTGGAGAACGGCGCGCGCGCAGCGTCGGTCATCGGCGCGCCCGGAAGATCTCGATGGGGTTGCCGTCGGGATCATCGAGCACCACCTGCTGGCCGCCGGGGCCCGTGATGATCTCGCTTCGGAACGTCGCTCCGGCTGCACGGGCGTCGGCGACGACGCGCTCGATATCGCCGACCTCCATGACGAAGCGGTTCCATCCGCCGGGAGCCGGAGCGCGGCCGTCCGGCATCGGCCGCGCCGCCGAGCTCGTGGGCCCGCTCACCCAGAGCACCAGGTCGGCGTGGGACATCCGCGCGAACGCCGGCCCCATCTGCTGATCCAGCTTGAAGCCGAGGATGTCCCGGTAGAACGCGACCGATCGGTCCACATCGGAGACCATGTAGCGAACCGAGGCGCTCATTCGTACCTCCCGTACTCGACGGATCCCGACGGCGCCGAACCGGGCTTGAGCCCCGCGATCCGGTCCGCCCCCAGCTTCTCGAGATAGCCGGCGCGGTCCTCGACCTCGAGCACCCACTCGCGCAGCCAGGCCTGGATCGCGTCCTCGTCCTTCGTGATCGCATCCCAGTCGAGGTAGAACCGGTTGTCGCGGTCGTAGGCCCCCTGGACATACGAAGGGTGGGCACCGTACGGCTCCACGACCACGGCATCGACGATGAGGCCCGGGATCACGGTCCGGTTGGGGTCCGCCCTGACCACCGATTCGTCGACGAGCTCTTCGACGACCACGATGACGCGATCGGCCGCGAACGCTGCTTCCTTCTGGCAGCCGAGCAGGCCCCAGATCTGCGTGTCGCCGCTCGCGTCAGCGCGCTGCGCGTGGACGATGGACACGTCCGGCTTCAGCGGTGGGACCGCATAGACCAGGCCGTCACCGTACGGTGACTGGATCTCGCGGATCAGCGGGTTCGCCTTCGCCAGGTCCGTCTCGAAGTAGCTCCGGAGCGGGTAGAACGGCAGGTTCGCCGCGCCCGCCGTGTACCGCCCGACCATCCCGAAGTGGCTGTACTCCTCCACCTCGAGGCGCGGCAGCTTGCCCTCGCCACCGTCCTCGCCCGGGCGCGCGCTCGTGGTCGGCTCGATGCGCCGCCGGATC
>DASSHR010000074.1:0-2118 GCA_035692745.1 Candidatus Limnocylindrales bacterium
CGGCCCCGGCGGCCTTGAGGCCCTCGGCGGTCGCCACCTCGGCGACGAACTGGTCGCGCCGACCCTCCATCAGCTCCGCGACGCGATACAGGATCTGGCCGCGGTTCATCGCGGTCCGGTCGGCCCACGGCTGGAACGCACTGCGCGCGGCGCGGATCGCATCCCGGAGGTCCTTGCGGGACGCACGAACGGCATTCGCGAGCGGCGCACCGTCCGCGGTGTTCACCACGTAGGAGCGCCCCGATTCGGAGCGTGGGAACTGGCCGCCGATGTACAGCTTGTAGGTCTTGCGGACGTCGATGCGCCCCGCCGGCGCGGAAGGTTGCCCCGTGGCGGCGAGCGCAGCGTTTTGCCGCGCCGGCGGCGTGCGCTTCGCCGGCGCCTTCCCGTTCGACGGCTGCTTCGGGACGGCCATCAGCGGTCCTCGAGCCGGACATACGCGTGGAGGCCGGGCATGCCGCCCTCGCGCCCGAAGCCGGACTCCTTGTAACCGCCGAACGGCGAGGTCGGGTCGAAGCGGTTGAAGGTGTTGGCCCAGACGACGCCGGCCTTCAGCTTGCGAACCATCCACAGGATCCGCGAGCCCTTCTCGGTCCACACGCCGGCCGACAGGCCGTACTCGGTGTTGTTCGCCTTCTCGACCGCCTCGTCAGGCGTCCGGAAGGTGAGCACGGAGAGCACGGGACCGAAGATCTCCTCGCGCGCGATCCGATGCGACTGCGCGACGTTGGTGAACAGGGTGGGTCGGAAGAAGTAGCCGCGTTCGGGGAGGTCGCAGGCGGGCTGGTACAGCTCGGCGCCCTCGTCCACCCCGGCGGCGACGAGCTCGGTGATCTTCTCGAGCTGTGCCTTCGAGTTGATCGCGCCGACGTCGGTGTTCTTGTCGAGCGGGTCGCCGACGCGAATCGTCGCGAGGCGGTCCTTGAGCTTCTCGATCAAGGGAGCCGCGACGGATTCCTGGACGAGCAGGCGCGAGCCGGCGCAGCACACCTCGCCCTGGTTGAAGTAGATGCCGTTGACGATGCCCTCGACCGCCTGGTCGAGCGCCGCGTCCTCGAACACGATGTTCGCGGCCTTGCCGCCGAGCTCGAGGGTGAGTGCCTTGTCCGTGCCCGCCGTGGCCTTGTGGATGAGCTTGCCGACGCCGGTTGAGCCGGTGAAGGCGACCTTGTCGACGTCGGGGTGCGACACGAGGTGCATGCCGATGTTCGACGGGCCCGGCACGATGTTCACGACACCGGCTGGCAGGTCCGCCTGCTGGCAGACCTCGGCGAAGAGGAGCGCGGAGAGGGGTGTCGTCGAGGCCGGCTTCAGCACGACGGTGTTCCCGGCCGCGAGCGCCGGCGCGATCTTCCACGCCAGCATCAGCAGCGGAAAGTTCCACGGGATGACCTGCGCCGCGACGCCGAGCGGCCGCGCGACCCGCCCCGGGAATGCGTATTCGAGCTTGTCCGCCCAGCCGGCGTAGTACCAGAAGTGGTTCGCGACGAGCGGGACGTCCACGTCGCGCGATTCCTTGATCGGTTTGCCGGAGTCCATCGTCTCCAGCACGGCGAACTCGCGCGACCGCTCCTGCAGGATCCGCGCGATCCGGAACAGGTACTTCGCGCGCTCCTTGCCGGGCAGGTTGCCCCAACGGGTGCGTTGCGCGCGTCGGGCGGCCCGAACGGCGCGATCGATGTCGTCCGTGGTCGCCTTCGAGACCTCGGCGATGACCTGTTCGGTCGCGGGGTTGACCGAGGTGAACACGCCGCCGTCGGACGCCGGAACCTCGCGGCCGTCGATGAACAGGCCGTATCGCGGCTTGATCGTGACGATGTCCTTCGACTCGGGCGCCGGCGCGTACTCCCACGGCACCGCCTGCCCGTCGCCGAGGCCCCAGTCCGCCGGGGCGCGATCCCCCGACCACGGTCGGAGCGCCTTCGTGTCGGTCACGCGCGGATCATACCCGGCCGGTTCGTGCGGGCCGCCGCAGCGCAGCGCCCGTCAGAGCGCGAGCAGCCCCGCTGCGAGCTCGCGGTAGCCCTCGATCGACGGATCCGCGGACGACTCCGCGCGCAGCTGGACGCACACGTGGTCCGCGCCGGCGTCGAGGTGCGCCTTGACTCGCGCGACGAT
>DASSHR010000075.1:0-3417 GCA_035692745.1 Candidatus Limnocylindrales bacterium
GTCGGCGACGAGGACGCGCAGCCGCGATCCGAACGACAGGCTCGGCCCGCCGCCGGCCTCGATCCGGACGTCATCGGCACCGGCCGCTCGGAACCGCTCGGCGAGTCGATCGGCGTTCGTCCGGCGGGCCTCGATGAGCGCCGACTCGAGCGCGCCCGTCGCGGGCGTCGCCGCGGGGTGCAGGATTCGCACGGCAACCGGGTGCATCCGGCGACTGTAGCCGGGGCCGGTGCGTCGATCGATCGAGGTGATGGTGGCCAGGACGGTCCGGGCGTACATCGGGCTGGGGGCGAACGTGGGCGACGCACGGCGGACGCTCTCGGATGCCGTCGCGGCGCTGGACGCCGTGCCGGGCGCGCGCCGTCGTGGCGTCTCGCGGCTGTACGTGACCCGACCGGTCGGCGTCGAGGACCAGCCGGACTTCCACAACGCGGTTGTCGCCCTCGACGTTCCCGCCGGCCCTGACCCGGCGACCGGCGCGATCGAGCTGCTCGTGGCCCTCAAGGCCATCGAGCGTGACTTCGGCCGGCAACGCCGCGGGCGTTGGGGCCCGCGCGAGCTCGACCTGGACCTGCTGCTCTTCGGTCGGGCGCGGCTCGCGGTCGAACGGCCGCCCGAAGCGGTTCTGGCATCGGCCGCCCTCGACCCGGGAGCGGCCACGCGCCTCCTCGAGGTGCCCCATCCCTCGATGCGGGAGCGCCTGTTCGTGCTCGCACCCCTGGCGGACCTCGCGCCGGGCCTTGTCCCCCCGGGCTGGCACGAGACCGTCGAATCGGCACGGCGACGGCGGGTTGCGGTGGAAGGCGCGCATGCCGTTCGTCCCGTCGGGTTCTGGAGCGACCCTCATGGCACGTGGCTCGGACCGAGCGGCAAGCCCGTCGAGATCCGGCCGGCCCGCGGCGAGGACGCGGATGAGACGGCGAGAACGCACACGGCGGCCGCCCAGGCGAGCTACCGCGGCTACGGCCCGCCCGACCCCGGCGGGCTGGAGCGCCGCACGAACCTGTGGCGCGAGGTGCTGCCGCAGGCGGACAACCGCACGTGGGTTGCGGTGGATGACGGCCGGATCGTCGGGCTGCTGAACATCGGGTCGTTCCGGGACCATCCGGACGCGGGCGCCGTGCGGACGCTGTACGTCCTTCCCGGCTGGTGGGGGACGGGCGTCGGACAGCGGCTCATGGAGCTCGCCCACGCGGAGCTGGCGCGCGACTACCGGGAGGCGCTCCTGACCGTGCTCGCCGACAACCGTCGCGCTCGGCGCTTCTACGAGCGCAACGGCTGGGAGCACATCGAGGACGTCACGGAGCCGCACTTCGGCGGCACGCCGACCGCCGTCTCCCGCTATCGGCGAGACCTGCCCTAGCCGACCACGCTTCTAGCCGACCACGCTTCTAGCCGACCACGCTTTCGACCGGGTCCAGGAGGGCCTGGCGATCAACCGGGTCGAGGCGATCCTCCAGGAACAGTCCCGTCGCGGCATCGAGCAGGGCCGGCCGCGCCTGCGCGCGCACGTCGTGGAGCACCTTCACCGTCGTGGATTCGAACATGCCTTGGCCGGTGTCGAGGCTGCTCTGGCCGCCCTGCGACACCCCCCAGTGGATGATCGTCCCGTGCAGGTCCTGGAGCTCGTCGAGGATGCCGTCCGTCCGCGCCGCTTCGCCGGCGGCGACTCGCGCCCGCTCGAGCGCGGCGCGACCGACGTTCTCGTGCGCGGCGCAGATCGCCAACAGCTGCTGTGCGTCGAGCGACGGAAGCTCGCGCAGGAACCGCTCGAGGGTGAGTCGCCGGCCGCCGCTCACCGAAGCAGGCGCGCCCGGACCTGCGTGTCCTCGACCGTGTTGCCCTTGCGCCGCGCCACGCGGTAGGCGTGCTGGCCCGGCAACGACGCGACGACGTCGCCGAGCTCGCGGCCCACGAACAGGCAGCCGACCCCGTCGTCCGCCGCAACGCCGTCCGCCAGCGCCCCGGTGCCGACGAGCTCCTCGTACCGCGGGCGACGCAGCGATTCGCTGTCGTAGTGCGGACAGAAGCTGCCGGGCAGGAACCGCAGGCCGTCCTTGAGCGGGTCCAGCCCGAGCCCGAAGGAATCCGTCACCGAGGCGTCGAACCAGCAGTTGGCGCCGGCCGACCAGCCTGCGAGGAGCACCCCGGCCTCCCACGCGGCCTTCAGCGCCTTGTCGACCCCGTGGACGCGCCAGATCGCGAGCATGTTCGCCGTGTTCCCGCCGGCCACGAAGATCACGTCCTGGTCGAGCAGGAACCCGCCGACGTCGCCGACGTTCCGACCGAACAGGTCGAGGTGCGTCGCCTCCGCCTGGCGCGCGAAGGTGGCGTAGTAGTTCTTGAGCCCTTCGGAGTTCTCGCCCGACGCCGTGGCGAGCATGCAGATCCGGGGCCGTGCCTGCCCGGTGAGGTCGAGCATGTACTGCAGCATCGGCCAGTCGGTCGAGCCGGGTCGGAGCTGGATGCCGCCCATGGCCAGGATCCGCTGCTCGGTCGCCATCGCGCGCTCCCCGCAGCTCCGCCTACAGCCGCACGCTCGGCGGGCGCTCCCGGTCGAACATGTGCACCGTGTCGACGAAGCGCACGGTCTTCGTCTGGTAGGCCATCACCAGGGAGTGCGTCCTGGCGCCGCCGCCGAAGAATCGGACGCCTTCGAGCAGGTCGCCGGGCGTGACGCCGGTAGCGGCGAACACGAGGTGCTCCCCGGACGCCAGATCTTCCGTCCTGTAGATCTTCGACTCGTCGCCGTGACCCATGCGCTCGCCGCGCGCACGCTCCGCGTCGGAGCGGTACCGGAAGCGGGCCTGGATCTCGCCACCGAGGCAGCGCATCGCCGCCGCGGTGATCACGCCCTCCGGCGCGCCGCCGATGCCCATGACCGCGTGGACGCCGGTGCCCTGGACCGCGCAGCTGATCGCGGCCGACAGGTCGCCGTCGCTGATGAGCTTGATGCGGGCGCCGGCGCCGCGAACCTCGGCGATGAGGTCGGCATGGCGCGGGCGGTCGAGGATGATCACCGTGATGTCCTGGGTCCGCCGGCCCAGCGCCTCGGCGACGAGCCGGACGTTCTCGGCCGCCGGGAGCGTGATGTCGACCTTGCCCGCCGCGCCAGGACCGACGCACAGCTTCTCGAGGTAGGTGTCGGGGGCATGGACGAGACCGCCCCGCTCGGAGGCGGCGAGGACGGTGATCGCGTTCGACGAGCCGGTCGCGACGAGGTTCGTGCCCTCGAGCGGATCGACGGCGATGTCGATCGCCGGCGCCTGGTCGCCTGCGAGGCCAACCTGCTCGCCGATGTACAGCATCGGCGCCTCGTCACGCTCGCCCTCGCCGATGACGATCGTGCCTTCCATCTCGATCTCGTCCATCGCGGCGCGCATGGCCTCGGTGGCGAGCTTGTCGGCGCCCATCCGG
>DASSHR010000076.1:0-2306 GCA_035692745.1 Candidatus Limnocylindrales bacterium
GGGTTCGTGCCGGCGTACGGGTTCTTGACCACGGCGACGACGGCCACGCGGCGCAACGGCTTCGCGAGCGGCTTGCCGCCCTCGTGGTGGAGCTCCTCGATGAACGTCGCCCACTTGCGGATCGTGATCGCCACGCCGGATCCCTCCTCGTCGATCGGCCGAGTCTAGCGCCGCGACCCCGCGCCGAGACGGCCCTGCGTGCCCCGCGAAGCCGGTGCCGCCGCGCCCCCGCGAAGCCGTTGCCGGCGCGCACCCGCGGACCGTGCCGTAATGGTCCTGCAACTTGCACCCCATGCCCGGATGCGGTTCCATGGCCGGCAACCATCTCCCGCCTGCCAGTGGAGGTTCCCGCTCATGCGGTCACGCGTCCTCGTGGTGCTCGGTGCACTCACCCTCTCCCTGCTCCTGCCCGGAACGGTCGGCGCCCGCAGCGCCAGCGCCGATTCCGCCGCCAGGGCTGAGCACGATCGGATCCTTGCGTACTGGACCCCGGCGCGAATTGCGGCGGCCAGGTGGCGCGACTACAGCGTCGACCCGAAGACCGGCAAGGTCACGCCTGAGAAGGGCAAGCCCGGAAGCGGCGGTGGCACGGGCGCCTCGTGGACCGGCGGCGGCAAGGTCGCCGGGAGCGTGGGACGAATCCTGTTCTCGTCGGGCGGGTCGCAGTGGATCTGCTCCGGAACGGTGGTCTCCGACGGATCGACGAGCAACGGCTACTCGGTCGTCCTGTCGGCGGGTCATTGCGCCTACGACGGGGCGGACGGCTGGTCCTCGAACTTCGTCTTCTACCCGGACTTCGACAAGGACCCGACCTACACGTGCGCCGGCCGCGTCGAAGGCTGCTGGACGGCGTCGCGGCTCGCGATCAACTCCGGCTTCTATCCGAGCGGCTTCGGTCCGGACGCCGCGCTCCTTGTCGACTACAGCTTTGCGTACTTCGATACCGCGGCCAACTCCGGTGAGCTCGATGCCGCCTACGCGGGGTATGGCCTGAAGGTCTCCGGCAACAACATCGGCGATACGACGTGGGCGTTCGGCTACCCGGCCGAGGGCCGCTACAAGGGCAAGGACCTGATCTACTGCACGGGCACCACCATCGCCGACCTGAACGACATCGGCACGTGGGGCCTGCCGTGCAACATGAACGGTGGCTCCTCGGGCGGTGGCTGGCTCTGGGGCGCCAGCAATCCGGCGACGGATAGCGGCAAGCTCCTTGCCTCGGTGAACTCGTACAGCTATTCGGGCGTCAGCGACATGTTCGGCCCGAGGTTCAACAGCCAGACGACCTCCGTGTACAACGCGGTCGTCAACAACGGTGGCTCCGGGGCCGTCGTCCACGGGGCCTAGTCTCGGATCTGGCAGTCTCGAACGCCGCCGCCGGCATCGCCGGCGGCGGCGTTTTCATGTCCGGCGCGATCCGGCCTCAGCCGCCCAGGTACGTTTCCGGATCCACGCCGCACAGCTTCCCGAGCTCCGCCGTCGCGGCCGCGCGCTCCGCGGGGTCGGCCGTGCCGAATCGCAGAAAGAGCGGGCGTAGGTCCCAGTCGAAGTCGGATTCGGCCCTTCCGTACATGAAGGCCAAGCGCGCGGCGGCATGCACGGAGGCCTCGCTCTCGGCTCGCTGCGTCGCACGCCACAGCGCCTCGATCATCGCCGGTGTCCGCACCTCGACCGCGAGGTCGAACGCCTGCGTGAGCCCATAGAACAGCAGTCCCGATCGAAGCCCATCGACCACCGCGGCTTCCCGGTCGGCATCGAAGGTCGGGTCGGTGGCCGCCGCCGCGGGATCGTCGGTCAGTCGGCGCGCCGCCCACAGGCGCTGTTCCAGCTCGCCGCGCTGGAGCTGGTCGACGACTGCCGCCCGGGCTCGCCGGGAACCAAGCGCGAGCAGGCCGTCGAGATCGCGCCAGTCGTTCGCGACACGCTCCAGCAGCCACGTCTCGGCCTCCGCACGCTCATCGCCGGTCAGCGCGCGGAGGGCATCGAGGTCGTAGCCCTCGCCCTCGTGCCACTTCTCGTAGTCGATGTCCGTGCTCGCCATGAATCGGGCATAGGCGGCTGACGAGGTCGACATCGCCAGGAGTATGCGGGCTGCGTTCCCGCGCCCGGATCGGCGATGGCTCCGCCCGCTCAACGTGTCGGGTGGTCCGTACCGCGTTCCTGGGAGGAACAGGTCTTGTGACTGCGCCCACCATGTTGTTCCTGCGGGCAACGGAACGACCGGCCCGAGGAGTTGCTTGGCCCGGAAGCCCGGGTCAGCCCATCGTGGGCGTTCTTGGTGGGAACGACCGGCCGGGATCCTGCCA
>DASSHR010000077.1:0-4265 GCA_035692745.1 Candidatus Limnocylindrales bacterium
AACGGCACCAGCGTGGCGATGCTGAACGGCGTCTCGCATTTCTTGAGCCCGACGCCGGGCTGCGCATTCGGGTCCTCGACGCAGTCCTCGCCCTGGGTACCTGGCGCGTCGGCGATCGCCACGGTCTCGACCGCAACCTGACCGCCCGAAGCGGCAAATGAGGTTGCCGGGAGCGCGGTGAGGAGCAGCGGCCCCGCGACCAACGCGAGCAGCAGCGCGGCACGAGGCTGGAAGCGACGGTCAGGCATCGGCGGCGAGGCGTCGGAGGAGATCGAGCAGGTCGTCGACATCGTCCGTGGTGGATTGCGTGTTCACGATGCCCGCGCGCAGGTAGGTGGCGCCGCGAAGCCGGGTGGTGGTCAGCCAGCCCTCGCCGGACGCCTCGAGCGCTGCCGCGAGCCGATCCTGGTGCGCATCCAGCGCATCCAGAGCGTCCAGCGCGGCCGCGTCGAGCGCGTCGGGCGTGCCGGCCGCTGGCGCCGCGCGCCGGCCTGCGGGAAGGTGCCGGAAGCACACGACGGACAGCTCGGGCTCGGCCGGCACGGCCTCGAAGTCGTCGGAAGCGTCGATGCGCGCGGCGAGGTGTGCCGCGAGATCGTCGTTCGCCTCGATCAGCCGCCCGAAGCCCTCCGTCCCGACGTGCTTCCAGGACAGCCACAGCTTCAACGCGCGCCACCGGCGCGTGCCCTCGAAGCCGAGCCGCCAGAAGTTGAGCTCGCCATCGTCGCCGTGGTCGCGCGCATCCGGCACGTGGCCGGCTCGGTAGTACTCGGGCTTGCGGCCGCCGAACGCGATCTCCAGATCGCCGCGACGACGAACCATCAACCCGCCGATGTCGTAGCCCTGGAACAGCCACTTGTGCGGGTCGACCGTGACGGAATGGGCGCGCTCCAGATCGGGGACGCGGGAAGCGTCGCGCGCGGAGAGCCGGGCGCCGGCACCGTAGGCAGCGTCGACGTGCAGCCACAGTCCCTCGCGAGCGGCGACGTCCGCGAGCTCCCCCGTGAGATCCACGGAACCCGTGTTCGTCGAGCCGGAGACGGCCGCGATCGCGATCGGCAGCAGGCCGGCGTCGCGATCCCGCACAACGGCCTCGGCCACCGGGGCGCCGTGGAGCCGGAACCGCTCGTCCGCTGGGACGACGACCAGCGTCTCGGGCGGGAAGCCGAGCTCGTCGAGCGCGCGCCCGATGGAAAAATGGGTCTGGTCGGACGTGTAGACGCGCACGCCTTCCAGTGCGCGCCCCCGCGGCGGCGCGACGTCCTCGCGCAGCCGAGGCAGGTGCACGTCGCGGACGAGCGCCATCGCGATGAAGTTCGCCATGACCCCGCCCGAGGTCAGGATCCCGAACGAGCCCTCGCCGTAGCCGACGAGGTCGCACAGCCAGCGCAGGACCTCCTCCTCGACGAAGGCGCCGATCGGGCCGGCGTGCCAGATGTCGATGCCCTGCTGGGCGACCTGGGCGAGCACCTCGCCCGCCACCGATGCCACGAGGGGTGGCGGCGTGAAGTAGCCGAACGATCGAGGGTGGTAGGCGCTGACCGTATGCGGCGCCACGCGGTCGGTGAACTCCTGCAGGACCGCTTCGAGCGTCGCGGGCGATGTGGGTGCCCGTGCCGGCCGGCGCCCCGGGCCGAAGAAGGCAGCTCGTAACCCGTCGTAGTCGACCGGCGTGCCCATCGCGCGTTCGAACGCGTGGTCGTACAGGTAGTCGAGCGCGGTCTCCCAGATCTGCGTGCCTGCCGCGCGCAACGCATCGCGGGACACCGAGGCGTCACGGATCGAGATCAGCTCGGGCTCGGGATGCCAGTCCGCCGCCGGCGGCGCCGCGATCGTCGGTGCATTCGCCGCCGATCTGGCACGATCGTTCACTCGGCGATGGTACCGGCCGGCCCGGATCGGCACGGACACGCCGCCCGACTGACGGAGAACGCGAACCCCGTGTCTGACGAGCCCAGCATCGCGGCCGACGACCAGCCGAAGCCGCCATCCGTCAAGCCTGGCGTCGAGTACAAGGGAGGCCCGCTCGATGCGGAGAAGGGGCCGGGCCTCGGCTGCTTCTGGCTCCAGATCGCGGTGCTCGTGATCACGGTCTTCCTGGCTCCGCTGAGCGCCGCCTGGAACTGGCCGGTGCCCATCGTGATCTTCCTGTTCGCGCTGGTGATCGTACTGCTGCTGTTCGTCGGCCAGACGATCATCTTCCTCCTCCGCCTCGTCGCCGCGGATCGGCGGGCGGCGGGCAGGCGACGGCCGATGGACTCACGGACGAAGACCGTCGGCGAGATCGAGGACGAGGCCGGCACGGGCGTCGCGCCCGATGCCGGCGCGAGCGAGCCGTCCGAGCCGGGCGTGCGAGAATAGCCGCCGCCCAACCAACCCCCGACACGATCCAGCCCGCTGGAGGACCCGCGCCCAAGTGCCCGTGCTGGCGACCTACTTCAACGTTCGACGCGGTCGCGACCCGTTCTTCAAGTTCTACATGAAGACCCTGTTCCCGCGGCAGGTCCGCGAGTACGGGGAGAAGTACGGGATCAAGCTGATCGGCTGGTACAACGTCGCCCACGGTTGGGACTTCGACAACGTGATCCTGTTCGATCTGCCGAGCTACGGCACCCTCGACGCGATGGAGAAGGACGAGGGCATCCAGATGATCGCCCACCGGGGCAGCGAATGGATGATGGAGCGCCATCACACGATGTTCCTTCGCGAACGCATGGGACCGGACCTCACGGTCCACCTGTAGGAGGCCATGGACATGGACGCGCGCAGAAACGCACTCCTGGCCGACATGGCCCGGGACGCCGATATCGAACGGTCGGACTTCCTCGTTCGCGCGGGGGAGCAGCTGGAGCGCTTCATGCGCCAGCACGCCGCGCGGATCCAGCAGCTCGGTGGGCTCGTGCTCATCGACGACGATCCCGATTACCTCGCGGTTGCGCCTGACGGCACGTTCCGGAGCCGCAGTCGCGTCTTCGACGAGGCGCGGAACGAATGGGTCTCCGAGACGGAGGTCGTCGAGACCGCGTCGGAGCTGTGCGAGATCTACAACCCGGCCGACATCCTGCAGGCGTTCGCCGACGCGGAGGTCGCCGGTCTGGGTGCGGGCGCGGGTGATGGCGCCGGCGACGGTGCCGAGGGCGAGGCCGGTGCCGCGGGCGCGACCGGCGCGGACCCCTACGCGGCGGCGGCCGACCAGTGGGCGGCGGGCCAGCCCGACGTGCCCGAGGTCGACGACGCGGATGCCGCGGCCGTCGCGCTGTACGAGCTCGCGCTCGACTTCCAGGATCGCAGCCAGCGCACGGAAGCGGGGCTGATCGCGGCGTACGAGAACGCGGCGGCGGGGCTGCTGAGCTACGTCGGGTCCGTGACCATCGTCGATGACGACGACGAGCATCTCGCGCTCAGCGGCGCCGGCTTCCGGGGTCGCGTGGTCCAGGAGGGCTCGCCGGACTGGCAGGACATCACGAGCCCGGACGCGATCGTGCGCTTCTACGACCCCACCGACGTCTTCGGCGATCTCGCCGAAGCGCTCGTCGATGCGTACCCGGCCGTTGCCGAGGCTGCCGATGGTGATGGCAACGTCGACGGCGCCTCGGGCGAGGACGCCGATGAGGACGCCGACGAGGACGCCGATGAGGATGGAGCGGACGAGGACGACGACGAATTCGACGAGGACGACGAGTCCGAGTCGGACAAGCGCTGACGGCCAGCTCGATGGCCACCCGCACGCGAGACCCGAGTCCCGCGACGGCGGCGTCACCATCGATGCGCCTCGCGGGCGCCGAGCTCATCGACAGCCGCGAGATCCTGCCCAACCAGTGGCTCCAGACCTACCGGGCGCCTGAGCTCGTCGCCGGTGCGCGCGCCGGGCAGTTCGTCCACGTTCGGACCGGCGACTACTCGGGGATGGTCCTGCGACGGCCGTTCTCGTTCAACACGATCGACCCGGTCGTGGGCACGCTGTCGATCCACTTCCGCACCGTCGGGCGGGGGACGGAGTGGTTCACGCGCATGCGGCCCGGTGACCACGTCGACATGCTGGGGCCGCTGGGGCGTCCCTTCGAGGTGGATCCGCGGTCGCAGCACGTGCTGCTGATCGCGGGTGGGCTCGGGATCGCGGGTGTCCGATCGCTCGCCGACGAGGCGATCCGGGATGGCCGCCAGGTCACGCTGCTGTTCGGCGGAGCCTCGGCCCGGGACGTGTATCCGTCCTCGCTGCTGCCGGACGAGGTCGAGTACGTCGTCGCCACCGACGACGGCTCCGT
>DASSHR010000078.1:0-1355 GCA_035692745.1 Candidatus Limnocylindrales bacterium
GCCTCACGGAGAACGAGGCCCAGAACCTCGTGATCCAGGGCTTCCTCGAAGTCTTCACCAAGGAGCTCCCGATGGAGTACGCCATCGAGTTCAACCGCCTCGTGAAGCTCGAGATGGAGGGCTCGCTCGGCTGACGCGCCCCGCGCGGGCGCGCGCCTCGCGAATTTCAATTTGAAGTGGAATTGGCCGACGCGGCCGGCACGTTCCGCGTCCCGCTGACCTTCCCGCGCACCACGACAACGACTCGGGGAGCCGAGTCACGCTCCGCCGTGAGCACGATGTGAAACTGGGCTGCCCCAGGAAACGGCGCGGCAGCCTCGATAAGCCGTGGATAAGGGCCTCGGCGTGTACTTGAAGTGGAATGTCACCGAGATCTCACGTCCGGGCGCCGTCGACCGCTGCCGTGCGCGCCTGCTCACGCATGACGGTGATGGCGGGCCTGGAAATCCGCGACGAGCGACGGCGTCGCCGGTGGTCGGTTGCAGAGCTCGCAGGCAGAGCCGGCATGTCCGATGCCCACGTCGCGCAGATCGAAGCGGGGGAGCCGGCGTCGCTCGAGTCCTATGCCAGGCTCTTCACGGCCCTCGATCGGGAGCCGCAGCTGCACGCGTTCGACAAGCGCCAGCGACCGCAGGCGCATCGCCAGGACGCCGATTTCGTCCACGCAGCAATGGCGGAGGTCGAAGCGCGCCGACTCGCCAGTTTCGGGTTCTCGCTGGCCATCGACGAGCCATATCAGCACTACCAGTTCGCGGGTCGTGCTGATCTGCTCGCGTGGGACCTTCGCGCCCGCGCGATGCTGCACATCGAGAATCGGACCGAGTTCCCGAACATCCAGGAGTCGCTTGGTTCGTATGCGACGAAGCGCGCCTACCTGGGACGGGTGATCGCAGATCGCCTTCGGCTCCGCGATGGGTGGCTGACCGAGACCCACGTCATCGCGGCGCTCTGGACGAGTGACGTGCTGCACGTTCTCCGCTTGAGGACGGCCACCTTCGGCGCCGCATGCGCCGACGGCATCGAGCCGATCGAGGCCTGGTGGTCCGGCGCGCCACCGACGTCACCCGGTTCGACCAGCTCGCTGGTGCTGCTCGATCCGGCACCCACCGTCCGGCCGGCATTTCGGATCGCAGCCGTAGGGGCGTCCACGCGCCCTCGCCACCGCGGGTACGCCGAGGCGGCGGAACGGATCCGGTCGGGTTGAGCGCAACAATAAAACGCCCGAACGGCCCGATCACTAGATGCTCCGGCCCCATACAAGTACAGGACTGGATCACGAGATGTTCGAGGTCGTTCGAGCGATTGCATCGTAGGTCGCCGGTCGCTGCGGGCGTGTCCCAGCGATCGGATGGCGC
>DASSHR010000079.1:0-9824 GCA_035692745.1 Candidatus Limnocylindrales bacterium
GGGACCTCGGCGGCGCTCCGGGACGCCCGGATCGTTGCGACCCAGGTCGCGGGTGAGCGGGCAATGCCGGCCGCGTCACTGGCGGCGCGCTGGCGGGCGGCGCGGCCTGGAGCCATCATCTCCGCCGTGGAGGACGTGGCAGCTGCATTGGATGGCGTCGTGACGACGGCGCCGGGGCCGGTCGTGGTTGCCGGCTCGCTGTACCTCGTCGGCGAGGCGCGCCGGCGGTGGGTCGACGACGCGTGAGCCACCCGGCGCCGACCACGATCGGTTCGCGGACGTTCACCTGGGGCGCGCGCACGTTCGTGATGGGGATCGTCAATATGACCCCTGATTCGTTCTCCGGCGACGGGCTGCTCGCCGGCGCCGGGGCGCGCAGCGCCACCCACGCAGACGACGACCACGTGGCCGCTGCGGTGGCGCAGGCGCTCGAGATGGCCAAGGAAGGCGCCGACCTCCTCGACATCGGCGCCGAATCGACGCGGCCCGGCCACGCCGCCGTCCCCGAGACCGAGGAGCTGCGCCGGGTGATCCCGGTACTGCGCGCGGTGCGCGCTGCGCTGCCCGAGCTGCCGATCACGATCGACACGACGAAGCCGGGCGTCGCGATGGCCGCGCTCCAGCATGGCGCCGATGCGATCAACGACATCTGGGGCGTGGGCGAGGACGATGCGCTGACCCGCCTCGCCGCCGAGACGGGCGTGCCGATCGTGCTCATGCACAACCGCGCCGAGCCGCGCTACGCGAACGTCATCGCCGAGGTCGTCGCGGACCTCCGCCGGGCAGTCGAGCGGGCCCTGGATGCCGGCGTCCCCGCCGCCAACGTCATCGTCGATCCGGGCATCGGCTTCGGGAAGACCGCGGAGCAGAACCTCGAGGTGCTGCGCGAGCTCGGAGCATTGCGCACCCTGGGCCGGCCGATCCTCCTCGGCGCCTCCCGCAAGTCGACGCTCGGCAAGGTGCTCGACGGGCTTCCGCCCGAGGATCGCATCGAGGCGACCGTCGCGGCCACGGCCCTCGGCATCGCTGCGGGCGTGGACATCGTCCGTGTCCACGACGTGCGCGAGAACGTGCGCGCCGCGCGCATGGCCGACGCGGTCGTCCGGGGCACGTGGCACGATCCGGCCCGATGACCGATCGCATCGTTCTCGCGGGGATGGCCTTCCAGGCGCGGCACGGCGTCAACGACTGGGAGAAGGTCGAGGCGCAGCGGTTCGAGGTCGACGTGGAGCTCGAGGTCGACGTCCGGCCGGCGGGCATCGCCGACGACCTGGCGAAGACGGTCGACTACCGGGCGGTGTACGCGGCCACCCGCGAGATCGTCGAAGGGACGACGTTCGACCTGATCGAATCGCTCGCCGAGGCGATCGCGCAACGACTCCTGGCAGACCAGGCCCTCGTGGACGCCGTCGTGGCCCGGGTCCGCAAGCCCGAGGTTCGCCTGGATGGGCCGCTGGCGTATTCCGGGGTCGAGATCCGCCGCGTCCGGGACAGGGCCTAGGGCTTCTCCGGTCGCGTCCCCAGCGTGACCTTGATCTGGAGCGTGTCCGAGCCGCGCAGCACCGTCAGGGTCACGGTCTGGCCCGGCCGGAAGCTCGTGAGATCCGCATCGAGCGGGTGCTCCGTGTCGATCACGATCGATTCGATCTGGGTGATGATGTCGCCGTCCTTCAGGCCCGCCGCCGCGGCCGGGCTGCCGGGCGTGACCCCGGCGAGCGTCGAGCCGTCCGGCTGGGGCACCGAGCCGATGAGCGCACCGGCGGCGACCGGCAGGCCCTCGTCCTTCTGGACCTTCGCGTCGATGGGCGTGAAGCGGATGCCGATGTACGGCCGGGTCAGCGGCTCGCCCGCCAGCGCCTGGGACATGATCGGCCGGGCGATGTCGACCGGGATCGCGAAGCCGATGCCGGTCGAGTCTCGTTCGACCGCGGTGTTGATGCCGATGACCGCACCGGTGGCGTCGAGGAGCGGGCCGCCGCTGTTGCCCGGGTTGATCGCCGCGTCGGTCTGGATCAGGTTCGAGAGTCGCGTGTCGCTGTCCACGTTCACGGTCCGGCCGGTGGCCGAGATGATCCCGGTCGTCACGGTGCTCGTGTACGTCCCCAGCGGCGATCCGATGGCGATCGCCAGCTGCCCGACCTTGATGTCCGCCGACCGCCCGATCGGTGCCGCGGGCAGGCCGGTCGCGTCCACCTTCACGATCGAGAGGTCCGTCAGCGTGTCGATGCCGTAGACGGTGCCCGTGAACTCGCGGCCGTCCTTGAGCTCGACGGTGAGCTTCGAGGCCACGGAGCCATCGCTGGTCGTCACGACGTGGCGATTGGTGAGGATCCACCCGTCCGGGTCGTAGATGATCCCGGACCCGATGCCCGTCTCCGGCAGGGCCCCGCCGAGGCCGTTCGCCGACACGCCTTCGGCGGTGATGCGCACGACGGCGGGGCTGACCTTGGCCGCGGCGTTGACGACCGCCGACGAATCGTCGATCACGATCGTGCCGCCGGACGGGAGGTTGCCGACGCTCGATGCGCCGGGCGCAGCGGGCCGAACGAGGGCGCCGCTCGATTGCAGGAGGACGACCGTCCCGCCCGATGCGAGCACGGCCGACAGGACCGATGCGGCCACGATGCTGCCCAGCCCGACGCGCCGCGGCTCGCGGGCAGTCCCGACGCGGCCACCGCCATCGACCGGGTCGCCGCTCCCACCGCGCGCGGCCGACACCGGCGCGGGCGTCACCGGCTCTGTCGGCGTCGACGGCTCGCCCGGTGCCGGATCGAGCCACGCCGAGCGTGCCCAGTCCGGCCGGTGCTCCGGTTCCGGGGTGTACGCGACGACCTCCGCCTCGGATTCGGCCGGCTGCGTGGGCTGTGTCGGCTCGGACTCCGACGGCTCGGGCGCGGGTGCTGGTGGCTCGAAGGTCATGCGCTCCTCAGGGTGCCGGTTCCGCGTTCAGGTTCTGCGCCGGGGTCGATGAAGTTTCCACCACGCGCGCGTCATCCGCAGGCGCGTCCGACGGTCCATCCGTGAGCTCCGGCCGTGGCTGCGCGGGCAGCATCACGCGGAACGTGCTGCCGGTGCCCAGGCGGCTCTCGACGGTGACGGTCCCGCCGTGCATCTCGACGATGCCCCGGACGATCGCCAGGCCGAGCCCGGATCCGCTGCCCCGGGCCTCGCTGGCCCTTGAGCCCCGGAAGAAGCGGTCGAAGATGCGGGGCAGCTCCGCGGGCTCGATCCCGATCCCGGTGTCCGCGACCGTGATCGATGCGCCGCCGACACGCTCTGGCCGGACCGTGACGTCGACGCGGCCGCCCCGCGGCGTGAACTTGATCGCGTTGCCGACGAGGTTCGTGACCACCTGCCCGATCCGGACCGGGTCATGGCGGAGCTGGATCGGCTTGTTCGAGCGATCCACGTGCAGCTCGACGCCCCGCCGCCTCGCGGTGGCCGCGGCCTGCTCGACCGCCTGCTCGACGGACGCGCGCAGGTCCTCCCGGCGGAGGTCGAGGAGCACGAGCCCGGAATCGAGCTTCGAGAGCTCGAGGAGGTTCTGGGCGAGCCAGTCCAGCCGCTCGATCTGGGCGCGGCTCGTCTCGAGGAACTCCGCGCGCGTCGTGGGGTCGTTCGCGGCGCCTTCGGTGAGCAGCTCGTTGAACGTTCGCAGCGCGGCGATGGGCGTCCGCAGCTCGTGGGACACGTCCGCCAGGAACTCCCGCGAGCGATCCCGATCGCGGCGGATGATCTCGATGCTCTCCTGGAGCCGCTCGGCCATCTGGTTGAACTGATGGCCGAGCTCGGCGAGCTCTGCCGGCCCGTCCTCGATCGTCTCCTCCGGGACGCGTCGAGCGAAGTCGCCCTCGGCCAGGTCCCGGCTGGCTTCGGTGAGCCGGCGCAGCGGCGTGGTGATCCGGCGCGCGAGCGTGGCGGCGAAGATCACGGCCACGGCGAGCGCGATCAGTCCGATCACTGCGAGCAGCCCGGACACGTTCGAGATCGCGATCGCCCGATAGGTGAACGGGTTCTCGAGCGTGATCTCCACGGCGTACGGGATCGCCGCCGAGGACTGCTCGACGATCCGCGGCGGGCTCGTCAGCTGCTCCTGCAGCTGGCCGGGCTGCTCCTGGATCTGCATTGCCTCGTCGAAGATGCCGTTCGCGGCCGGCCGGAAGCCGCTCGCCATCAAGCCGATCCGGATGTGGACCTGGGCCTGTGCCAGCTGGTCCGCGATGATCCGGCGCTGGCCCTCGCGTGACAGCTCGGCGACCACCGTCGGGTCCACGATGCCGTCCACGGACACGACGGGGCGACCGGCGCGGACGGATTCGGTGCTCTCGGCGATCAGGATCACGTACTGCCCAACGGTGACCGCGCGGTCGGCGAGGTCATCCTGCTGCTGCTGGTCGAAATAGGCGCCGAGGCGGTTCACGACGACGAGCCCCACGAGCCCGAGGGTGACCGTGACCATCGCCACGAACGCGAGGGTCAGCCGGCCCTGGAAGGTCCTCGGCGCGACGCTCGCCGGAAGCCTCTCAGCGCTCGGCGAACGCGTACCCGACACCGCGGATGGTCTGAACGTAGGCCGGGTGGGTGGGATCGTCCTCGAGCTTGTCGCGCAGGTGGCTCACGTGGACGTTGATCGTCTTCTCGTCCTGGTCGAGCGCCTCGTAGTCGCGCAGGAGGTCGAGGAGCTCCGCCCGGGTGTACACGCGGCCGGGCTTGCTCGCGAGATGGCGCAGGATCTCGAACTCCGTCGGCGTGAGGCTGATCCGCCGGTCGCCGCGCTGGACGCGCCGCCGGTCGAGATCGATCAGCAGGTCGCGATGCCGGATCACCCGCCCACCTGCCGCGTCGGCCAGATCGCCGTACGCTCGCCGGAGCATCGCCTTGATCCGGCTGAGGAGCTCGCGCAGCCCGTACGGCTTCGTCAGGTAGTCATCGGCCCCGAGCTCCAGGCCGATCACCTTGTCGACTTCCTCGTCGCGGGCCGTGAGCATCAGGACGGGGCTCTTCATCCCGGCGGCGCGCAGGCGGCGCAGCACCTCGAAGCCGTCCATGCCCGGGAGCCGCACATCGAGCAGGATCAGGTCCGGCGCCTCCCGGGTGGCGAGCTCGAGGCCCTCCTCGCCGGACCGGGCCAGCGCGACCTCGTACCCCTCCTGCTGGAGCGCGTACTGCAGGCCCCGAGCGACGGCGTGCTCGTCTTCGACGATCAAGATCGTGGCGGCCATCTCGGGGTCATGGTAGGGGTTGGCCCCGTCCGGCCCCTCACCGGCCCCTCGCCGGCACGGCCCGATTGCCGGCTCGTGGTACCGTACGCGCCCAACGCGTTTCCGGAGGCCCTGTTCCGCATGTCCGCCGCTCCCGCCCGACCCAAGCTCGCGGCCACCAGCCGCGCCGTGACCGGCAAGAAGGTCGCCTACCTGCGCCGCGACGGCAAGCTTCCCGCCGTCGTCTACGGCCGCGGCCTTGATTCCGACAACGTCGCCGTCGACGCCCACGAGTTCGAGCAGCTCCGGCGGCACGCCGGGCCGAACACGCTGATCGACCTGTCGATCGATGGCGGCAAGGTGACCCCGATCCTCGTCCACGACGTCCAGCTCCACCGCGTTACCCGCCGGCCGCTGCACGCCGATCTGTACGTGGTCCGCATGACCGAGGAGCTGACGGTCGACGTGCCGCTCGTGTCGGACGGCGTCTCCGAGGCGATCGAGAACGCCGGCGGCACGCTCATGCACGTCCTGGAGAACGTTCGGGTGCGCGCCCTTCCGGATCACCTGCCGCAGTCCATCCACTACTCGATCGAGTCGTTGCGCACGTTCGACGATGCGATCCACGTTCGCGACCTCGAGATCCCGGGCGACGCGATGCTGCTGACCGACGCCGACGAGGTCGTCGCCAAGGTCCTCGCGCCGCGCGTCGAGGAAGAGGTCGCGCCGACCGCCGAGGCTGCGGAGGGCGAGGCGGCCGAGGGCGAAGCGGCTGCGGAGGGCGAGGCCGGCACCTCCGGCGAGGCCGGTACGGCCGAAGGCGAGTCCGCGGAGGGCTGACCTCCGGCGCGGCCGGCTCAGCCGGCCGCGCGACCCATCGCGTAGACGATCGGCAGGCGGAGCGTCAGCTCCTCGGCCGTCAGCTGCTGGAGACCCTCGAGCAGCTCCGCCTCGATCTCCGCGCGCTCCGCGGCCTCGAGGTCCTCGAACAGGCTCTGCTCGTCGAAGCGCGTGAAGAACCCCAGGTAGTCCTGCGCGGTCCACGGATGCGCGACTTCCTCGCTCCACGCGCGCACGTCGCGAAACCCGGCCTTGCGCATGCCCGCGGCGGCTGCCGCAGGCGAGGCCAGGTCGCCGTTGCGGCCCTCGGGCTCCGGCGGGTCGAACCCGTGCCGATCCAGGACCTCGTTCGCCACGCGATCCGGCGTGTAGGGTCGATCGCTGCGCTGCCACGCGACCCAGGCGAGCGCCCCGCCAGGTCGGAGCACGCGACGGATCTCCGTGAGCGCGGCCTGCCGGCTGGGGACGAGCTGGAGCACGAAGGACGACACCGCGAGATCGAACGCCGCGTCGTCGAAGTCCAGCTCGTCCGCCCAGCCCTGGGCGGTGTCGTAGCTCGCCGCGAGCACCGAACCCAGGCGTTCCTCCGCCAGCCGCGCCGCGACCTCGAGCATGCCGGTCGAGGGGTCGACGCCGGTCACGTGCAGGTCCGGCCACCGCCGCAGCGCTTCGATCGCGAGCGCACCCGTTCCCGAGCCGACGTCCAGCACGTCGACGTGGCGATCCTGGGCGGCCGTGCTCGCCTGCAGGCGTGCAACCTCCGCCGCAACGTGGTCGAGCACGCGTTCGGCCGCCGGCTGGATGACCGGCCCCCAATGCAGCGAATAGCCCTCGGCGAGCCGGTCGTACGGCTGCTCCTCGGGCGCTTCCTCGGGCTGCGGATCTGTCATGACGGCCATGGTAGTGAGAGGCACTTGGCACGGCCCCCCGTTGCGGCCGCGATCGAGGTGCGATGGCCCGCCGGTACCGTCGTCAGCCTCGGTGCCACGGCCTGCAACCCTGCGGGCCGCTCGTCGAGCGCGCTCGGAGGGTCGGGCCATGGTCATCACCGCCCCAACCCGAATCACGATCGAAATCGCCACCGGCCAGCCCGGTGAGGCCGGCCAGCCGGCTGCGGCGCCCGCGCAGGTCGCCCAGATCGTCGTCTCGCCCGTCGATGCCGCGGAGACGTCGAACGTGCCTGCGGCCTACGAGCCCGCGCCGTGCCACTGCCTCGACGACGAGGACTGCACGGCCGATCACGAGCACGAGTAGCGCGTCCCGGCGCGCAGCGGGATCGGACCAGCCATGACGGCCATTCGCGAGGCGACCACGCACGCGGAGGCGACCCCGCACGCGGCTGCGCGTGCGCGTGAGCTCGCGCCCACGCCGTTGCTGCCCGTCGGGTTCGAGGTGCCCACGACCCGCTGGATCCATCCGGCGACACGGTTCCGCGAGCTCCTCGGAACCGAGCCCTACCTGTTCGGGCCGGGGATCTACGACCCGATGGGCGCGCAGCTCGTCATGTACCACGGGTTCAAGGCGGTGTACTTCAGCGGCTACTCGTTCGCGATCGGCCACCTCGGCACCACGGACATGGACCTGTACTCCGGCCCAGAGATCGCGGACGGCGCCCGCCGCACCGTGAGCGCGCTCCGGAAGTTCCAGCTCACGCAGGCCGTCGGCGACGCGGAGAAGGGCATTCCGCCGCGCCACCTGGACATCCCGCCGGTGGTCGTCGACATGGACGCGGGCTACGGGAACATCTTCAACGTCCAGCGCCAGACCGAGCTGCTGGTGAACGCCGGCGTCGCGGCGGCCCACCTCGAGGACCAGGTGCTGCCGAAGCGCTGCGGCCACATCGGGGGAAAGGCGCTCGTCCCCGCCCAGGAGATGATCGGCAAGCTCCGGATGATGCGCGCGGTCGCGGATGACCTGGGCGTCCCTGATTTCGCGGTGATCGCCCGGACGGACGGGCTCTCCGCGATCGACGCGCCGGAGCCGGCACGGGGCCTCGAGCTCGCGATCGATCGCGCGTGCCGCTACCTCGACACGGGCATTCCGGATCTCGTCTGGTGCGAGTTCCCAACCTCGGATCGCGGACCGGTCGAGACGTTCGCCGCCGAGGTCCGCACGCGCTTTCCCGACGCGCGGTTCGCGTTCAACTGGTCGTCATCGTTCAAGTGGTACCTCGATCGCGACCCGCTGACGTTCGCGCAGCTCGGAGCGCTCGGGTTCGCGTTCATCTTCATCACCCTTGGCGGACAGCACGCCGCGGGCCACGGCCTGTCGACGCTGCTGGGGGCCATGGCGGAGCGCGAGGAGCAGGGCTACATCGAGCTCCAGCGCCAGGAGTTCGCGGACGGCGCGGACGTGCCGACGCGCTCCCACCACGAGTTCAGTGGCGTGCCCTACCACCATGAGCTGGGCAAGGCGTACGACGCCGCGCGCCTGGGCCGGGAGTACCTCGAGGACCTCCCCGAGGACAAGGTCGTCTAGGGGATCCCCGGGGGAAGTCCTTCGCGTCAGTCCTTGGACTTCTTGTGGCCGGGCTTCGAAGCCATCTTCTCGAGCTCGGCCTCGCTCATCCCCGTCTGGGTCTTCTTGCCTTCGCGCTTGCGCTCCAGCTCCGCGCCCATGAACCGGCGCTGCTTCTCCGTCTTGGCAGGCATCGTGCCGCCTCCTTCGCGGTGACCGTGGTTACCAGCCGAGGCCGCGCCGCAGCTGATATGGCATCACCCGGGCAGGGGCGAGGAGCCGGCTCAGCCGTGCCGCGCGGGGCACCCGAGCAGCTCGCGATGCAGAAGGCATGCCCTGGCGGGTCGGGTCGCTCGTGACTGGGCGAACCTCGTGGCGCCGCAGCAGCCGATCGGCCAGCCGGCGTCGAAGGTGCGTCGTTGTCGGTCGCATCACGCGGAAACCTCCTGATCGGGTTCAGCGTGCGCCGCGCCGCATCACAGGCGCATTGCCAGTCCGGGCCTTCGCGTGATCGTTGTGGTTCGAGCCGCATCGTCATCGGCTCGGCTACCGTGGGCCGATGCGACTCCCCTTCGAACCGCCGATCGAGCCCATGCTCGCCAAGGCCGCCGACGCGCTGCCGGACGGCGGCGGCTGGCTGTACGAGCCGAAATGGGACGGGTTCCGGGCCCTGGTCTTCCGGGACGGTGACGAGATCCTGATCCAGTCGCGCGATCTCAAGCCCCTGGACCGCTACTTCCCGGAGCTCCACGCGCCGCTGCAGGCGTCGATCCCCGAACGGTGCGTCCTGGACGGTGAGGTGGTCATTGCCGGCGACGGCGGGCTCGACTTCGAGGCGCTCCTGCTCCGGATCCACCCCGCCGAATCGCGCGTCCGGATGCTCGCGGAGCAGTCGCCGGCGTCGTTCGTCGCGTGGGATCTGCTGGCGCTGGACGATGAGGACCTGCGCGCCACGCCCCAGGGCGAGCGACGAACGCGCCTCGAGGCGGCGCTCGGGCCGCTCGCGAAGCCACCCGTCCACCTGACGCCGGCAACGCAGGACCGCGCGCTTGCCGCGGACTGGTTCGATCGGTTCGAGGGTGCCGGCCTCGATGGCGTCGTCGCGAAGCGGCTCGACGGCACGTACCAGCCCGGCAAGCGAGCGATGATCAAGGTCAAGCACCAGCGCACTGCCGATTGCGCCGTCGCGGGGTTCCGGTGGCACAAGAACGGGCCGGGCACGCACGTCGGGAGCCTGCTGCTGGGCCTGTTCGACGACGCCGGCAAGCTCCACAGCGTGGGCGTGACGGCGTCGTTCTCGTGGGATCGCCGCGCCTCGCTCCTCGA
>DASSHR010000080.1:0-2554 GCA_035692745.1 Candidatus Limnocylindrales bacterium
ATCACGACGCTGACGTCGGTCGTCAGGCGCATCCGAGCGGGCGACGGGCTCCAACCCCATCGGTCGGCGGCGAACGCAGTGAAGGCCTCGGCGGCCGAGCTGTCACCGGCATGAACGTAGCCGGTGTCGCCGCGATCGATCGCGTCGTGCAGCGCTTCGCGGATCGCCGGCGCCAGCGGGTAGTCCATCTCCGCGACGAACATCGGCAGGACGGTGGCCGGATGGGCCTGCCACTTCTCGCAGGAGCGCTGCCGGAGGACCTCGATGGCGTCGGCGCGCGTCATCGAAGCGGGCATCGACGTCGTCACGTCAGCTCGACGCGATCGCGCCGCCCTCGAGCGCCTTGAGCGGGGTCATCGCGACTCGCTCCCGACGTCGGAGGTCGAAGCGGTAGCCCGATGGGAGCGCGTGGAGCTTGACGCCGCTGATCATGACCGGCCGATGGCCGTGGACCTCCCAGGCGTCGGTCTCGGCGGTCGAGCCGTCGATGATGGTCACGGAGCCCCGGCCGATGACCTCCATCACGCCATCCGGGCCGACGACGCCGCAGGTGTCCTCGTCGACCCCGATGCCGAGCAGCGATGGGTTCTGGGCAATGACGGACAGCAGCCGCCCGTAGCGGTTTCGCTGCTGGAAATGCTGGTCGACGATCACGCTCGGCAGCACGCCGAGGCCGGCGGCAAGCGCCGCCATTCGATGCTTCGGCGTCCCGCCGGACGCACCGAACGCGATCATGTGGCTGGACATGGCGGACGCGCCCGCGGAGGTGCCCGCGACCACCGCGCCATCCCGGAACCGGTCCAGGACTTTCTCGGCGAGCAGCGTCCCGCCGATCGTCGACGACAGTCGGAGCTGGTTGCCACCCGTGAGGAAGATGCCCGTCGCGTCGTCGAGCTGGCGGCAATAGGCGGGATCGTTCGCCTGCGCGCGCGACATCGTGTGCAGGGGCACGATCGTGCCGATGCCGAGCCCGGTGAAGATCTCGCGGTAGCGCTGGCCGGCCTCGAGGCCGAGCGAGGACGCGGTCGAGATCACGATGACGACGCCATCCGCGCCACCGGCGAGGGTGGCGAACCGGCTCAGGATCACGCGGTCGCGGATCTTGTCCTCTGCACCACCGATGACCATGACGGTCCCGTCGGAGGAGCCGCGACCCGTGCGTCTGGGAGGCACGTTGCGCGGCAGTTTACCGAACGGAGGCCCGGATTGTTGCTCCGACAAAGGTCCGGTGGGGTTGCGATCAGGCGGCGGAAGGCTGCCTCGCCGCCGAGATCGGGCGCGCATCCACCCGCCGCAGGAACCACGCCGCGAGCAGGAACAGCGCGATCGCTGCCGCGAACGCAACGCGCGGCCCGACGCCGGAGCGGACCGCACCGCCGAAGAACAGGATCAGCCCGCCGCCGATCAGCGACGCGAACGGCCCGCCGGCGACGACCGCGATGTTCGAGATGCCCATGTACCGGCCCGACGCGGCCTTCGGGATGATGTCCGTCATCAGCGCCCAGTCAACCGCGAGGAACGTGCCGGACGCCACACCGATGCCGACGACGCCGAGGACGAAGACCTCGATCGACGGCGAGACGGCCGCCACGGCCATGCCCACCGCACCGATGGCGCACGCGGCGTAGATCACGGGCTTGCGGCCGACCCGATCCGACAGCCGCGCCGATGGGATCGCCGTGATCAGCGTCAGCACCGCGACCGTCCCGGTCGTCACCGGGATCAGGAGCTGCTCCTGCTCGGCCCCGACCCCGAGCGAGCGCTCCATGAACCACACATAGAAGTTCAGCAGCATGTTGATGCCCGCGAGGAACATCAGACGCGACAGGACGAGATTCAGGAAGCTCTTCTCATTCAGGATGTCGGTGCCCCATGCCGACCGGGCGATCTGGCGCCACGAGCGGCCGCCACGATCCCGGGCGCGCTTGCCCTCATGGACGAAGAGGATGGTCCCGATCGCGGTCGCGAGCTCGATCACGCCCAGGAACAGCAGCGGGAGCAGGTAGTCGTTCGTCGTGACGCCGTACGTGATCACGATCGCCCCGAGCACGAAGCCGCCCGTCTGCATGATCCCGACCAGCGCGCTCGCGAACGCGACCTGACGCTGGGGCACGAGATCCGGGATGTAGCCCTGGAAGGGGCCCTGCGCGAAGTTGGAGCTGAACTGCACCGCGATGAGGAAAACGACGAGCGTGACGTAGTTGTTCGACAGCCCGATCCCGACCAGGAAGAGGACGTCGAGCGTCGCACCGATGGCGATGAACGGCTTCCGGCGACCCCAGCGGCTCGCGGTGTAGTCGGAGATCGTGCCGATGGTCGGCTGGATCGCCGCGGCCACGAGCATGGTGAGGATGCTCTGGGCCGCAATCGCCACGGCGTCCCACGGCGCCGAGACGAACACCGGGATCTGCTTCTGCACGACGACGCCGAGGCCGCCCATGATCGAGTTGATCCCGAGCCAGTACACCGACAGCTGCACCAGCTGCCGCATCGGGAGGCGCTCCGTCGGGCGTGCGCCGGCGTCGTCGTCCACGATCGTTTCCGCGACCTGAGC
>DASSHR010000081.1:0-1223 GCA_035692745.1 Candidatus Limnocylindrales bacterium
CGATCCATGTTCCGAGGATAGGTTCGCCGCGCCGCACCGCCTCGATTACGATTCCGAATGTGACCCCACAGGTGGCCTCGGCTGCGGCCGACTCGACTGCACCCCTGCCCGCGGACGACCCCGAGCTGTTCACGCTCGACCTGCGTGCGCTGCGCGGCAAGTGGGCCGCCATTGCCGCGAGGTCCGCGATCGGCGGATCCGCCATGACGGGCATCGACATCAAGGCCCAGAAGCTCGGCGTTCCCGGCCAGCGACTGATGGAGCACGCCGGCGCCGCGGTCGCGGCCGCAGTCAAGGCGATCGCCGAGCAGACCGATCGATGGACGAAGGGCCCGATCCTCGTCCTGTGCGGGCCCGGCAACAACGGCGGCGACGGCTTCGTCGCGGCGCGCTACCTGGCGAAGGCCGGCGCGGAGGTTGCGGTCGTCCTCGTATCGTCGACCGCGCAGCCGTCCACCGCGGACGCGACCCGAAACTGGAACCGCCTCGATCGCGAGAAGCGCGTGAGCCGCATCCACGCCTCGACCGCCCTCGAGCTCAAGGTGCTCGCCAAGGACATCGAACGGGCGTCCGTCGTCGTCGATGCGCTCCTCGGCACGGGCGTGCACGGCGAGCTGCGCGACCCGATTCGAACCGCCGTCGAGGTCGTCCTTGCGGCGCGCAAGGCGAAGGTGCCGATCGTGGCGGTCGACACGCCGACCGCGGTCGACCTGACGTCGGGCGACGCGTCGAGCCCGGTCGTGCGCGCGGATCTCACCGTGACCTTCCATCGACCCAAGACCGGCCTGCTCACGAGGCAGGGCGCGGCGTATGCCGGCAAGGTGCTGGTCGCGCCGATCGGCATCCCGAAGGAGGCAGACCGTGGCTGAGGTGCACCGTGGCTGAGGCGAAGTCGATCGGCTGGCGCGAGGTCCTGATCGTGGCGGCCGTCGCGGTCGTGGCGGTGCTCGGTGCGGCGATTCTCACCGCCGTGCTGCCGAAGGATGCCCAACGCGTGATCTTCCACACGCCGCTGCTGATCGCGGTCCTGCTGGTCGGCACCGGCTACGTGCTGTGGCAGATCGCGCGCCGGCCGCAGGATCCGCCCGAACCGCGCGAGCCGCCCGAGCAGTGATCGGCTCGTGATCGAAGCCCCGGCCTGGCGCACGCAGGCGCTGGAGGCCCTCGCCGGCGAGCGCTTCGACGTCCTGATCGTCGGTGGCGGCATCGTCGGTGCCGGGGCG
>DASSHR010000082.1:0-30295 GCA_035692745.1 Candidatus Limnocylindrales bacterium
CGGCAGCATGGGCCGCCACGCCTGCCACGCGGCAACGAGCCAGCCGGCGACGGCGCGCTGCCGGAAGCCCCATGGGAGCCCGTAGCCGTCACGGACGGCAGCCGGCAGCAGCCCGATCGAGGGCCAGAACAGCCAGCCGTACGCGCGCGCCGGGATGGCGTCCATGAGCGGCGCCGCGCGCGCGAACAGCGGGCCTGCGGCGGCGACGGCCGGACCGAGCGGTGGATGCAGGATCGCGTCGGCGAGCTCGCGCGCCTCGTCCCCCACCCGCACCGGTCCGTCGGGACCGAGCATCCCGGCCACGTAGGCGTCGAACGCGTCGACATCCGGCGGCAGCTGCGACGCCGGGATGCCGAATGCCCGCCCGACGGGCAGCGTCTCCTCGTAGTACCGCGCCCGCTCCTCGGCGGACAGCGGCTCGATCCAGGCGTCGTACGCCGCAATCGTGGAATCGACGAGCGTCGCGTGGACCCACAGCGAGAGCTGGGGATCGAGGGCGCTGTACCGGGCGCCGTGGCGCGCCCGAGCGTCCGGCGCGGTCACGGCGCCGCGAATCCCGCGATGCAGCTCGTTGAGGCGGCGGATCTCGTCGCGCGCCGCGGGCGCGGAGCCGTACACGATGCGCAGGTACGAGCGGAGCGTGCCCGAGAGGCGCGCCCAGGGGTCGTCGCGGAAGTGCGAGTGCTGGGTGACGCCCGCGGCCACGAGCGGGTGCGCGACCTGGAGCAGGAGCGCCCGCGGACCGGCGCCGAGCAGGAGCATCGCCTCGCGGTTCAGCCGCCACGCCTCGCTCCCGGGACCGTAGAAGCCGCCGTCGACGACGACCGCGTCCGTGGACGACGTGTTGGTGGACGACGCGTTGGTGGACGAGGCGTTCGGGGCGGAGGCGGCGCCGGCGGTCATCGGCCGGGAGCCCTCCGCCGGGAGGTCAGCGGTCGCCCGGCCGTCGGCCGACGAACCACCACGCGGCCGGGAATGCCGCGGCGGCGAGGAGCAGCTTGACCGCGTCCCAGGCGAGGAAGGTGACCATGCCCTTCTGCACGCCCATCGCGAGGTCGCCGCCAAAGGCCGCGTAGGCGAGCCAGGGCACGCCCACCGCGTAGATGACGAGGCTGCCGATCAGCATCGCGCCGATGGAGCCGAGGATGTTGCGGTCCCAGCCGAGCTCCGCGAGCCGGCCGACGACGGCCGACGCGACGACGAACCCGACGAGGTAGCCGCCACTCGCGCTGAGCAGCTCGGCGATCCCGTGCGCGCCGCCCGCGAAGACCGGGACGCCGATGAGCCCGATGAGCAGGTACAGGAGGGCGGCTGCGACGCCCCGCCGGAAGCCCAGGGCACCGGCCGACAGGAGCACGCCGAAGGTCTGGAGCGTGTACGGAACCGGGTTGTCGCCGATCTTGAACGAGATCCGCGCACAGAGCGCGATGAGCAACGTTCCGATGAGGATCAGGGCGAGGTGCCGGGAACGCGTGTGCATGCGTTCGGACACCCGGATCGGGACGAGGAAGTCGCCGATCGTCAGGCCGCGCTCCTGCGCCGGCAGGCGGTCGAGCCGCGGCATGGTGATCGTCATTCGCGGCGTCCTCCTCGCTCGGGCGGGTGGGCTCGCGACCGTCCCCTCCAGGCCCGCGATCGGGGGAGTCTACCAGACGGGATTCGGCCGGCCGGGCGGCCGGACGGCTCCGGAACGGCGCCGCGGAGCGGGGTCAGTCGTAGTGCAGCGACTCGACGATCGAGATGCGGGACGCCATGCGCGCCGGGTAGATGGCCGCCGCGGTGGGCAGGACCAGGCCGAGCACTGCGGCGATCGCGATCGGCGACCACGGGATCTGGCCGATGGCGCCGAAGCCGCCGCCGAGCTGGAGCAGCAGCGCGCCCGCAGCGACGCCGGCGATCGAGCCCAGCACCACGCCCACGATGCCGAGGATCGCGGCCTCGACGACCACCATGCGCATGACCTGGCGGCGACTCATGCCGATTGCGCGGAGCACGCCGATCTCGCGGATCCGTTCCACCACGCCCATCGTGAGGGTGTTGACGATGCCGAGGGCCGCGACGATCACGGCAACGACCGCGAGGGCATCGAAGACGACGAAGACGCGCGCCAGGGCATCGGCGATGGCGCCCTGGATGCGGTCGATCGGGCTGGCCTCGAGCGCGTAGGTCGTGGCGGCTTCGGCCAGCTTCGGTGCGGCGGATGCCGCGGCCCCGGGTGCGAAGCGCACCGCGAAGGCGTCCGCTCCGAGGACGCCGAGCATCTCGGTCGCGTCCTTCCAGCCCACCAGCACGGCCTCGCCGCCGGAGCCGGGCATCGAACGCTCCACGATGCCCGCCACCGTGAGGTCGAGCTGGTGCTCCGAATCGACCGGGATGCGCATCGTGTCGCCGACCCCGAGCCCGAGGCTCCGGGCCAGGCCGCGCGGCAGGATCGCGGCGCCACCGGCGTCGAGCGCGCCGAGCGCGGCGGCACGATCGCCGGCCACGAAGGTCAGCCGGCCGTCGGCGAGGAAGTCCGCGCCCGTGATCGCGGCGGCGTCGAGGCGCACGCCACGGAAGGCAAGGTCGAAGGATGCGATCGGGGTGACCCGCGCGACGCCCGGCACGGCCGCGAGCGCCTCCTGGACGCCCTCGTCCTGGGCCACGGGCCGGATGGACGTCACGACCTCGTCGCCGGGGACGACGTCGTTCAGCCACGCGAACGCGGCGGCGCGCGCCGCCTGGGCGGACCAGCCGAGGGCCACGATCATGGCGAGCCCGATGACGAGCGAGCCGAGCGTCAGCGTGGTCCGGCTGCGATCGCGGGCGAGCGAGCCGCGGGCGAGCCGTTCCTCGATGCGCAGGAGCAGCACCAGCGGGAGCCCGAGGAGCCGTGCGAGGGGCTGCAGGATGAACGGCGACAGCATGGTCGCGAGCAGCAGGACGCCGTACACGGCGAAGGCGCGCTGCGTGTCCGAGGCCGCGATCACGGGCGGCCAGGCGAGCATCGCCAACCCCGCCACGACCAGGAAGATGAACGCGATCCAGGCGAGCCGGCCGCGCCGCCGGGTCGGGATGTCGAACCGGGCGCGAAGCGCTTCGACCGGGGAGATCTGGGCGGCCGCGAGGGCCGGCTCGATCGCGGCGAGGATCGCGATCACGACCCCGACGAAGGCCGAGGTGAGCGCCCCCTGCGCGTCGACGTGCGACACGTCCGTCGAGAGTCCCGTCGCGTCGCTCACGGCGCCCGCCATGAGCACGGCAAGCCAGGCGCCGACCGCGGCGCCGATCGCCGCACCGATCACGCCGAGCAGCAGCGCCCCGCTGAAGACGAAGCGGCCGAGCTGGGCGCGCGTTGCGCCGGCAGCACGCAGCAGCCCGACCTCGCGGGCCCGCTCGCCGAAGGTCATCGACAGCGTGTTCACGATCAGGAAGGCGCCCACGAACAGGACGATCGCGGCGACGAGGGCCGCGGTGCCCTGGAAGGAGGCCGACGACGAGCGGAGCGTCCGGGCGAGGTCGGCGGGCGAGGCGAGCACATACGGCTCGACCATCCGCGACTCGAGCGCGGCGGTCACCGAATCCGTGGCGCCTGGCCGCACCTGCAGGTCGAGCCGGGTGGCGCCGGTGATGTCGAAGGTCGTCCTGGCGAGCTCGAGCGGCATGACCAGGGTCCGACCCGAGCCGGGCAGCGGCCCGACGCCGGGCCGGATCCCGATGATCCGGGTGTCGAGTGTGCCGTTCGGCCCGAGCAATGTGAGCTTCCCGCCGAGCACGTAGCCGTCCTCGTCGGCGAGCTCCTCCGAGACGAGCACGACGGGTTCGGTGGCCGTGTCCAGGCTGGCGCCCGCGACGAGCGGCAGGTCGTGCATCCTGGTGTACGTGGCCGGATCGATCGCGAGGACGGTGATCGCGTCCGCCGTTCCGCCGTTCGGGCGGCCGATCGTGAAGGTCCGGTGCTCGATGACCGGGGTCGCGGCGATGACGCCGTCCGTGGCCGTGATGGTGTCGATGGAGTTCGAGGACAGGCCGCTCTCGAGGAAGCCGGAGACGCGCAGGTCCGCGCGCCCGACGAGGTCCCTGACCGTCTTGTCGACCGCCGCGTCGAGCGCGGAGCCGAGGGTCAGCGACGCGGACAGGACCGCGATGCCGAGCGCGATGCCGACGATCGTGAGCAGCGAGCGCAGAGGACGCGCGACGACCGCTCGCCACGCCAGCCGATCGAGGCCCATGGGGCTACAGGCCGACCTGAGCGAGCCGCTCGATCAGCGTCGCCGCGGAGTGGTCCGCGCGCCGGCCGAGCTCGATCTCCTCCTGGATGCGTCCGTCGCCGATCACCAGGACGCGGTCCGCGTATGCGGCGGCGCGAGCGTCATGGGTGACGAGCACGATCGTCTGGCCGCCCTGGTCGCACGAGCGCCAGAGGGCGTCGAGGAGCTCGCCCGAGTTCGTGTAGTCGAGGTTGCCGGTCGGCTCGTCCGCGAGGAGCACGGACGGTCGGGTCACGAGCGCCCGCGCCACCGCGACGCGCTGCTGCTCGCCGGCAGAGAGCTGGTCCGGCCGATGGCGCTCCTTGCCGGTCAGCTCGACGAGGTCGATGACCTGGCGGACGCGCTCCTTCCAGTCCTTCGGTGCCTTCGCGATCGTGAACGGCAGCGCGATGTTCTCGCGGACGTTCAGGAGCGGGATCAGGTTGAACGCCTGGAACACGTAGCCGGTGCGCTCGCGGCGCAGCTTCGTGGCCTGGCCGTCGGACAGGCCGCTGATGTCGCGGCCCTCGAAGACGACCTCGCCCGTGGTGGGCCGATCGAGGCCGCCGAGCAGCTGCAGGAGCGTGCTCTTGCCGGAACCCGATGGGCCCATGAGCGCCACGAACTCGCCGGGTGCGACCGACATCGTCACCCCGCGCAGTGCTTCGACGCGGGTCTTGCCGAGCGTGTAGACCTTCGTGACGTCGCGAGCTTCGAGGATCGGCGGCATGGCGACTCCACTGGCAGGTGGCGGCGAGGTGGGTCGGAGCGCCGACCACGCAGGTCGCGTCCCGATCCGTTCCCGCTCCAGTGTGGCGGCAAAGGGCACCTGTCGGTCCCGCCGGCGCAGCAGGCCGGCCATCAGGTTCCCAGGAACGCGGCGACCACGTCGCCCACGATCGTGTCGACCAGGTTCTCTGAGCCCGCCGGCTCGGACACCTGGAGCGAGCCGCCATCCGCGTCGGTCACGAGCGGCCCTTCATCCGGTGGCGAGGTTTCCATGACGAAGGTCGGTGGCGCGTCGGTCAATTCGGGCGTCGGTGGCGGCGTCGCTTCCGGCCAGGCGGGCCACGCGGTCCCGGCCGGATCGCCGTCCGCAGTCGCGCGCATCCACACGGCGGCAACGGCGCCGCCCATGGCAAGGCCTTCCGGTCCCGGCGCCGCGACCTCGGGCGTCGGCTCGAGGCTGGGCTCGATGGTCGGTTCGGGCGTCGCGTCGGGCGGGTCCGTGGGCGTCGCGGTCGGGCGCGGCGTGCGCGTCGGGCTCGGGGTGTGCGTCGGGCCCGGCGTCTTCGTCGGGGACGCGGTCGGCTTCGGCGTCGGCTTCGGCGTCGGCTTCGGGGTGGGGCTCGGCGTCTTCGTCGGCGATGGCGTCTTCGTCGGAGTCGGGCTCGGCGTGCGCGTCGGGGCCGGCGTCGCAGTGGCCGTCGAGCATGAGTGCGTGAAGATCGCCGTCCAGTACTTCTTCGGATAGTCGCTGCCGGTGCCCTTGAAGGCGCCGATGCCGATCCGGTTGAAGCCCTTGCCCAGGATCAACGCCTTGTGGGTCGATGACGCCATCCAGCCGTTGAACATCGTCTGCGTCGACACATCGTCCGGGTAGTTGTTCTGGCCGATGTTCTCGCCGGCGACCGTGTAGCAGATGCCGCGCCGGTGCAGCTCGTCGAAGACGTCGCCACCGGGCGGGCTCGGGATCGTGTGGCTGAAGTAGTTGCGATCCCACATGTCCTTGGACCGCCAGCGGGCCACATCGTGCAGGGAGCTGTTGTTGGTGAGGGCCGCCAGGCCCGCGGAGGCTCGCGCCTGGTTGATCAGGGTGAGCATCTTGTCCTCGTCCGCGGACGAGAACGTGTAGTTGGTCCAGCCGGCGGCGATCGGGGGCACGCTCATGCCGACGAGGACGGCGGCGACGAGCGCCACGCCGAGGGGGAGGCGGCGTGCGAGCCGCCGGTTCGCGCGGTCGGGATGCCGCGCTGGGGCAGTGTGGTTCATCGGTCCCTGCCTGGCATACGATTCCGGTGAGGCACGTGTCCGGACATGCGAAATGTCGCCCAGGAGCTCCACCCGATCGCCCGACCCATGGTCCCCGAGGCGGTGGGCATCGGTACCACGACCCACCATCAACCACACCAGACCACACCAGCCGGTGACCTGCGGGACCACCCCTCGACCACACCAGACCCCCGCCAGACCCCGACGGGACCGCATACCCTCGGGCCCATGCGCGTGATCGTCATCGGTGCCGGGGTCATGGGCGCGTGGACCGCCCGCTGGCTCCGCCGCGCCGGGCACGTCGTGACCCTCGTGGACCGGCATGGGCCGGCCAACACACTGGGCTCATCGGGCGACGAGTCGCGGATCACCCGCAGCGCGCACGGCCCGGATCGCCACTACCCCGTCTGGCAGCGTCGAGCGCTCGAGCAGTGGCGCGAGCTGGAGCGCGAGGCGGGCGAGCAGCTGTTCGTGCCGTGCGGCGTCGCGTGGCTCGCGAACGAGCGCCAGGCATTCGAGGGCGATTCCGCGGATTCGCTGACCGCGCTTGGCATCCCGTTCGAACGGTGGACGGCGCCGCAGCTCGCTGCCCGGATGCCGATGCTCAACCCCGAGGGCATCCCGTGGGCGCTCTTCGAGCCCGAGGCGGGCGCGCTCATGGCCCGCCAGGCCGTCGGCGCGACGATCGCGGCGTTCGAGCGCGAGGGCGGCGACGTGGTCGTTGGCCGCGTGGTTCCGCCGCGTGCGGGGGACGGCGATCCACTCCGTCGCGTGCTGCTCGAGAACGGGCGGGCGCTCGAGGCCGACGCCTTTGTGTTCGCTGCCGGGCCGTGGCTCCCGGACCTGTTCCCGGAGGTCCTTGGACCGATCATCACGACGCATCGCCAGGACGTCATGAAGTTTGGCATGCCGGCCGGGCAGGCAGCGGCATACGCCGCCGACCGCATGCCTGCCTGGATCGATTTCGAGGGCTCGTTCTACGGCTTTCCCTCGTTCGACGGCGCGAGCGTCAAGGCCTGCCCGGACTGGCTCGGACCGATCGAGCGGCCGGACGACTCCGCGCGCGTCGCTGCCGAGGCCACGATCGAGGGCTCGCGCCGCATCCTGCGCCAGCGCTTCCCGTCCCTCGCCGAGCAGCCGGTCGTGAAGGCCTGGACCTGCTTCTACGAGGTCACGCCGGACGCGCACTTCGTCATCGACCGGCATCCGTCGATCGCGAACCTGTGGCTGGCCGGCGGCGGGACGGGCCATGCGTTCAAGCACGGCCCGGTCATCGGCGAATACCTGGCGGCGCTGGTGAGCGGCGATGCGGCGGGGATCGCCCGCCTCGCGCCACCGGACGACCGCTTCGCGATCCACGCCCGGAACGCGACCCCCAGCTTCCGGACCAGCGGCCGCAATCCGCTCGACCCGGATTCCGACGCCGTGCCGCACGCGCGGGGCGCCAGCCGCCTCTCCTGAGGCCCGGCAGCGCCGCTCGGCGGCTCCGGTACAATCCGCGTTCCCGCGGTGGCCTTAGCTCAACCGGCAGAGCAGCGGATTGTGGTTCCGCAGGTTATGGGTTCGACCCCCATAGGCCACCCCAACTCCCCGATCACGACGACCTCGTGTCACGTCGTCTTGCGCACGCGATACGCGTCTTGTGAACGACGTAAGGTGTCAGGACAAGGTGTCAGGCGTCGCAGGACCCGCCTACAGGATGGGCGGCGGCCCTACACCAAACAGCGGAATTGCCCGGACTTGGGGTTGGCGGCTATCGGCTGCGAGTCGGTTCCAAACGCTTACTCATAGGCCACGCTCAAACGCTTCGCCTTGCGCATTCATGCACGTGTATCCGCCGCTGAGCGAGCCCGACGCCTCCACGCCATGGTCGACCCAGTTCGGCGACTTTGGAAAGACGATCACGACGTCACCGCGTGCAGAGCTCACGGTCTGGAAAACCTGCGTCGCGTTCGCCGTTGCGTTTCCATAAAGCGCGTAGCACCCAGCGGGAGTCGTCGCGCTGGCCACGCGGAGGCCTGCCCATGTGAGCCACGGGCCTGGCGCAGATCCGGCAATCAGCAAGCCATCCTTCTGCGGTTCGGAGCCCGCCATGATGAATCCACTCTGCGAGAAGGAGAACTGGCGGCCATTCCCCAATGTGTAACGGACGTCCTGCGCGCCGTAAGTGACGTTCACCACGATGCCAGAGACGTTCGGGACATACAGACTCGCGGTGGGGGCCGGCGTCGGCACGAGCGAACACGATGACAACGCGACGACAAGGACCGCCCACCACGCAGCCCGAGGTTCAAGGGCATAAGTCCGCGCGGCTGGCACTACGGAACCGGGACTGGGAAGGCGCGCAGTGGGCCGCTACTTGTTCGATTCTGAACCGCGACGATCGCCAGCGATCCTGTCATGGCCGGAGCGGGCTGTGTCGTGTCGGTCGCTGAACCGATGCGTACGGCGCTGGACCACGTCGCCTGCGCCCAAGAACCGAGGATGACACCGCGCCATTGTTCACCGCGCGCCTACGCCCCGTGAACCGGCGCAGGCCCGACCAGTCGGGCGTCCGGCTCCCAGTTGCGGCCTCATCGCGCAGTGAGCCAGCCAAGAAACGTCACAGGTCCGGCGCGTCCAGTTCACCCCCCAAGCGCTGGTCCAGGGTCGTAGTGCCCGCACCACGGCCGCATCGTGCAGTCCGAGAGACAGTCCGCAGCGCCGGCCAAGAACGCTTTCGACAACGGCGTGTCGGCGTATATGAGCACCGGTACGCGCGCGGGACGAGTCGTCCAGCTACTCCGAGCGAGGCGCAACCGTGGGCCCAGTGCGAAAGATGACGCGAGAACCTCCGCGCGAACGGCACACCCACGCCGCCAAAGATCGTCGGGTATTGGTGCCGGCTATCGCCCAGCTGATCTGCGATCGCGAAATGAGGCGCGCAAGCGCGGAGGCGCCTTTGGGTGACTAACTTCTTCGACGCCTAGCAGGCCATGCCGCGTGCGAGATTCACCATCGCCTCAGCCGCCCGTACGCCGATGATGGCATGCACCATGCCGTCCGAGACCCAAGCCAACTCATGGGGCCGGACTCCGTTCGAGAGTGGGTCCCACCATGTGAGGACGCCGTCAACGTCGCCGACTTTGACGAGCGTGACGCGGTCGCCCAGCTGAGCCTGGAGGTTCGCGGCGTAGTCACCCGACAAGGCATCGTACGGGTAGGTCAGTTCGGAGAGACCACCAGCGTCATAGAAGGTTGCGCGCGTCATCTTTGGCCCGATCGGATCATTCAGGTAGAAGGCTTCTGCATTCGAACCGCGGGGTGCGCCAATCCACGCAACCGGAAGACCATCGAGACTCCGCGGGTTAGCTGCAGTCGCTGACATGGACGGCGAACCGTCCGGGTTGATCGCCACATCCGGGATGTGACTCGTCTGGTCTTCGAACGGTGTTACCGCCTTGCTCTCGACGATCGAATCGACATCTGCCGGACGGCAGCCTTCAATTCCGGCGGAGGAGACCGAGCCAGGTGCCCGAACGCTGGTCGCGACATACAGCGCGACGGCAGCGATGGAGAACGCGGCCACCATTACGGCTAGACGGACGGAATGCTTGACGATCGCACTCACGAGTTGCATGTTCGCGCCCCCTAGTCCAACGGAGCGAGGTAGAGGTTGAACGCGGTTGTGCTCACGTACTGGTACGTGTAGAAGGGATCGGCATTCCCCGGGCGAGTGTCGCCCATGTTCGACCACGTTGTGCTTCCAGGGTGATTCTTCATCATGTTCGTGTACTTCACGTCGAGGTTGTGGTCGGTCGTATTGCCGTCGTTCTCCATCATGCCGTTGATGATCACCCCTTGGCTGTGTCCGTTATTCGTGCAGTGGCGAGTCCCACCGGCGAAGTCCAACTTCCACTGGTTTGTCCCGTTGCAGCTCGTATAGAGGATCTGGAACGACGGGTTGTCGCCCGTCACGTAGAAACTATCGAAGAAGTTGCCGCAGAAGTAGACCCCGTTGAGCTTCCCATCGAAATACCCCGACCAGTTAGCGTGGGGGTCATAGTGCGAGGTGCAGCCTGCGGCACCCTTGCCTTTCACGGTTCCTACTGCGACGAAGTCCACAAGGCCCGGCATGATGACCTGCGCACCATGCACGAACGACTGGCCGATCAGCGTCGCGGGATTCGTCCTGATGCTTTGATTACCCTTGATCCCGTCGTAAAGGTCGGTATCAACTTGTCCCCACGCGAAGTCCACGATTCCGCCGTTGCCCGTGCCTGGGCCTGCGACGATAGCGGTCGGCCAAATGGCGGCAGCGACCAGGAGTGCACAAATCGGTGCGATGCCTCGGCGTACGACCACCATCACCCTCCCGTTCCAGACCGGCGACGCTCAGCGAGCATACGCCTCTCCGCTCGCATCACCCGGGTGATGGCGGCCCACAGAGGTCGCCGACACACGTGTCGAATGTCGATCCAAGCTCCCCCGTTCGCGCGTCGACCAGAACCAGTGCGGTGTTCTCTCCGGGAAAGCCGGCGATGTCGGGCGCAAATACCTGAACGAGGTACATCGGACGTGATGGACCCGCCGGCCCCAGCGGTGTCGCGCGCATGACGTCGGCTAGGTAAATGAACCCGGTGCTCGTCCAGACGATCTCGCCGCTGGCGTTCGGCCCGGGATTTCCCACCCCGCGCGACCCAAGCGCTGTGCGCCTCGCAGTGTCCGCATCGACTTGGACGAGGTAACGGTCGGCCGGCTCAAGCTCCTTGATCCCGATGTTCATCCGATCGGCAATCGCCGTGGCAACGCGCTCGGGAGGATAGGCCGTGAGTTGCGCGAGAACTGGGTCTGTCGCGGGCGAGGTAGGAAGGACTTGGGGCGAACCGTAAGCGGTCTTACTAGGCGTCGCGATGGTGGAGGCTGAAGGCTTAAGAGCGGTGCAACCCGCGAATAACAGCACCCAAATCCCCGTGGAAACGAGCCACCGCGTCATCGGTTGTTGAGCCCGGCGTTTCAAGGTTGTCAATCCCAGCGACACGCTGAGACTAGGCGCTTGTCGGCGCTCGTCAATAGAGATTTGGTTCGCCGAGGGCGACGTCGGCGCCGGCGCGAGGTTCACGACGGATAAGGGCTGTACGTCCGAGCTCTCGACACGTCAAAGGGCAGACTCGGCACGGTTCGGGCGGGAAAGAGGTCAGTTGAGGTGTCAGAACTGGCCGAGTTTGGCGGTTCTGAACGGGGAAGGGGCGATGTGACCAGCGGATTGTGGTTCCGCAGGTTATGGGTTCGACCCCCATAGGCCACCCCAACTTCCCTCCCGACCTCGCGCCGTGGCGCGAATGGACGATGGCGCATGCCGTGCACGGCATGCAGCATGGTGGCTCGGTCGGTGCCCGAGGGCTGCGTCGGCCGGGGAGGAGCAACCATGATCCCGTCTGCCATCAGGCGCAGTGCGCCGCTTGCCGTCGCCGTGCTCGTCGCCGCGCGCGGCGGTGGAACCGCACCGGCAACACCGACCGCGGCACCCGCGACGCCCGCTGCGGCGACCGTCGCACCGACGACCGGGGCGTCCGCATCCGCCGAGGTGACCAGCGCTCCGACGAACGCGTCGACCGGTGAGCCGAGCGTCAAGGCGCCGGCGACCGTGGCCGTCGGGGCGTCGTTCCAGGTCGACTGGACGGGCCCGAACGGCGACCGCGACTACGTGACGATCGTCAGGGCCGGCGCGACGACGTGGACGACCGAGCCGTACTTCTACACGAGCGCGGCTGCGAGCCCGGGCACGCTCGCGGCACCGGGCGCGGCCGGCGCCTTTGAGGTCTGGTACGTCCGCGGCGTCGATGACGTCGTTCTCGCGAAGACGACGGTCACGGTTTCCTCGTTCGCCGGTACGGTCGATGGGCCGGATTCGGTCCCCGCCGGCGCCGAGTTCCAGGTCGCCTGGACGGGCCCGAACGGCCCCGGCGACTACGTCACGATCGTGAAGGCCGGCACGGCCAAGTGGACCAACGAGCCGTACTTCTACACCTCGGTCGGGACACCAGGCACGTTGCTGGCGCCGATCGAGGCCGGGCAGTTCGAGCTCTGGTACGTCAGCGGCAGCGGCGACACGCTCCAGCTGCGGACGCCGATCACGGTCCTCCCCTACAGCGCGTCCGTGGATGGGCCGGGCCAGGTGGCCAAGGGCGCGCCCGTCTCGATCGCGTGGACCGGCCCGACGGGACCCGGCGACTACGTCGCGATCGCACCGGCCGGCTCGAGCGAGGGCACCTACCTCGCCTACTGCTACACGAACACGCCCTCCCCCTGCATCATCGATGCCCCCGACGACGCCGGCGCCTACGAGGTTCGGTACGTCACCGGCCAGGCCAAGGTGCTGGCCGCGGAGCCGCTCCTGGTCGAGTAGCCGCCGAGCGGGTGACCCACTCGGCGGCTTGGCGTGCCGGCGCGGGAGGAACGCGCCGGGTGCTTCGGCGATGAGGTTTGGACGCCGGCCGGCGCCGGTTGGGCGCCGGCCGGACGATGCGGGCCTAGCTGGCCGTGCTGGTCGCGCTCGGCGCGGCCGAGGCGTCCGGATTGTTGGGATCGATGCCGCCGGGACCAGGGAAGCCATGGTCACCACCCGGACCGCGCCCGCCGAAGCCCTGCTCGCCGGCGTGCACGTTCGTGGCCGCCAGGGAGCCGTCGTCGTTGAGCGTGCCCTCGGCCTCGAGGAACATCCCGACCTGCACGTCGGCGAGGCTCGCGCCGTTGCCGTTGACCGTGTAGGTCGTGTCGCCGCTCACCTTGATCGTCTGTGCGGTGCCATCCCGGTCGGTAACCGTGATCGTCGACCCGTCGATCGCCGTGACCTCGCCACCGAGGTGCGGCAGCACGACGACGATCGAATCGATCGTGAACGTGCCGTCGGTCTCCTTCGTCTCGCGGAACCCGATCATGTCGCCGACCTTGAGATCGCCAAGGGCGATCGCGGCGCCGCTCTTCGAATAGGTGGTCCCGTCATCGACGGTGATCGTCCGGGTCCAGCCGTCCTCGGTGGCCAGCGAGATGCTGTTGCCCGAGATCGCGGTGACCGTGATGCCGCCCATGCCATGGCCGAACCCGGGTCCGCCGAACCCCCCGGGCCCGCCGTTCAGGTCGTTGACGACCGCCGGCTGGTTCGAGGTACCGGTGGAACCGGCCGCGAGCGTGTTCGCGGGGTTCGCGGTCGACCCGAAGGCGAGCGCCGCGACGGCGATCAGCGCGGCGGCCGCGATCCCCAGCAGCCCGATCCGGGCGAGCGAGGCCTGGGCCTGGGCCGGGCGATGCGCCGCGGCAGCCTGTCCGGGCTGCACCGGCTCCGGGGGTGCGAGGTACTCGTCCATCGTGACTCCGTTCGTTCATTCGGCCGCCGGGAGGGAGGAGTCGGCGGTCCGTCGATGGCCAATCTCGGGGCACCGCCTGACAGGAATCTGAGAACGCGCGACGATGTCGCCATGGAAACCATCCGCCCCATCGCCCCCGACGAGGATCCCGTGTGCGGGATGCACGTCGACATCGACGCCGCACGCGCCAAGGGCCTCACCCTGACCCACGACGGACGCGAGTTCGTGTTCTGTGGGAAGGGCTGCTTCCTCGAGTTCCGCGATGACCCGGACACGTACCTGGATCCGGGCCACCAGCCCTCGATGTAGCGGGGCCCGGCGCTCGAGCTAGGGCAGCAGCGTCAGCGAGTAGTCCACGACGTCGGCCATGGAGCCGTCGGCCTCGGACAGGTCGAAGACCTGGAGCCGCGCCGCGGTCGACGCGGCCACGTTGTACGGCACCTCGACGGCGAACGACCCGAGGCAGCCGGTGCCGCACGAGGCAACGAGCTGGTGATTGGCCAGCGACCGGCCGTCGGCGTCGAGCAGACGGAACTGGAAGGTCGCCTCGAACACGTCCGCGAGCCCCGAGAGGTGGATCGGGCTGTGAACCGTCGCCCCCCACGATGGGCTGTCGACGAAGAGCGGACCCATCTGGTCCCCGTAATCGGCGCGGGTCGCCGGCCGCCCCAGGTCCTGGCCGTCGGCATCGGTCTGGGATAGCACCGCGCCCGCGATCGTGACCTGCACGCCGGTGACCTCGGGGAACTGGGTCAGCGTGAACACGAGCTGGGCGAGGGCCGTGCGGAGTGAGGGCAGCTCGTCCGTGTCCTCGAACTCCTGCGAGAGGTCGACCGTCGCGACGCCGCCGGCGAGCTGCACGCCGTTGACCTGCGTCCCGGCCGGGATGGCCGTGAACATCGCCGGGCTCGCCCCGAGCTCGGTGGCGTTCGGGCCGGCGACCAGCGCCTGCATCGCGGCGCCCATGCCGGCGTCCGGCGGCGCCGGTGTCGAGGTCCGCTCGACGGGCGCGAGGATCGGGTTGCCCGAGGTGCTCCCGAGCCCGAAGTACACGCGGTAGGTCGCGGCATCGATCGGGTGGGATCCGGTCGCGGTCGCCGCGGCCGAAGCTGCGGGGCCGGTCGGCGCCGGGCTCTGCGTGACCGTGCCGCAGGCAGCCAGCAGCGCGCACAGGACGATCGCAGGCAAGAGGACCGACAACCGGGCGGCGGGGTGAATCGCGCGTTGCCGCATCGTTGAGAATCCTAGACGAATGCCGTGAACCGACTCCCAACCCGCTACAGTGCGCGCGGCATGGGCGAGGAACGGGCGGCGGGCGGGCAGGCGAAACGTCGCGCCCCCGGAATCGCGGCACTCCTTTCCGGTTTCGTCCCGGGACTCGGGCAGGCGTGGCTCGGCGCGCGCCGTCGCGGCCTGCTGATCGCCCTCCCATTGCTCGCGAGCATCGCGGCCCTCGTGGTCGCCGTCGCCGTCGACCCGGTTGGCATGCTCGATGCGGTCGTCAAGCCCGGCGCGATCGTGGTCGTGCTCCTGGCGCTGCTCGTCGTCGCGGTCTACCACCTTGCCGCGATCGCGGACGCGTTCCGACTCGGCGCCCGGCTCGCCCGGAACGCCAATCCGGAGGTCCGCCGGCCATCTGCGCGACGCTCGCCGGTGCTGCTCATCGTGCTCGTCGCCGTCTTCGTCGTGTACGGCACGATCGAATACGTCGGCGTGCGCGCCTACGAGGCCGCGAACGTGATCTTCGTTGGCCCGGGCACCGGCTTCGAGATTCCGGAAGCCAGCTTCACGCCAGAGCCCACGACCACCCCGCCGCCGGGCGCGACGACCGGCCCGGTGACCGCGCCCCCGCAACCCACCGCGACCCCCATCCCCCAGCCCGCCTGGGCGCAGGACGGGCGGCTCAACCTGCTCCTCATCGGCAGCGACGCCGGCCCGGGTCGATGGCTCGCGCGCACGGACACGATGGTCGTCCTCAGCGTCGACGTGGCAACCGGGCGCGCGGCGCTGTTCGGGATCCCGCGCAACCTGATCAACGTGCCGCTTCCGCCGGAGAGCGCGGGCGCATACCCGAGCGGGCGCTACCCGGGCCTCCTGAACTCGCTGTACGTGTACGCGGTCCAGCACCCGAAGGAGTTTCCGGGCGGCGATGCCGCCGGCTTCCGGGCGGTCAGCGGCGCGATCCAGGAGCTGGTCGGGCAGCCCCTCGATGGGGCGATCGTGGTGAACCTCAACGGCTTCGTGGATCTCGTCGAGGCCGTCGGCGGGCTGTGGATCGACATCCCGTACGGCCTGTACGACGCGCACTACCCGAAGCCCGACGGCACCGGCTACATCGCGATCTCGTTCAAGGCCGGCTGCCAGCACCTGGACGGCATTCGGGCACTCGAATACGCGCGGTCCCGTCATCAGGACAGCGACTATGGGCGGATGAAGCGCCAGCAGCGGGTCCTCGTCGCGCTCGCCCGGGAGCTCGATCCGATCGCCCTGCTGCCGCGGGTCCCGGACCTGCTCGAGATCGCGAAGGACAACCTGTGGACGACGATCGACCAGAACGACATCGCGAACCTCGCCGTCCTTGCGGCGCGCGTCGACGCCCACGACATCCAGACGATCACGTTCGCGCCGCCCGCGTACCCGGAGTACCTGACGACCACCGAGATCAAGCACCTCCAGAAGGTCGTGGCCACGGTGTTCGACGCGCCGACGGCCACGCCGTCCCCGACGCCGGACGTCACGCCGAAGCCGTGTCCGAAGTCGTAGCGCCGCGATGACGACCACGCCGAAGCCACGCAGCCCGGGCGTCGCGGCGCTGCTGTCGGCGCTCTTCCCGGGGCTCGGCCAGGCGCGACTGGGCGCGCGGCGACGAGCGATCGTCCTGGCACTGCCGTTCGTCGCGGCGATCGTCGCCGGTGTCGTGCTGCTCGCCCTTGATCCGAGTCACACGGTTGGCGCGATCGTCGCGCCCGCGGCCGAGATGAGCGTGCTCGGGGCCATCGGTGCGCTGGCAGTGATCCACCTCATCGCCGTGCTGGACGCGATGCGGCTCGGGCGGCGCCTGGTACGAGCCCATTCGGCCGAGCGGCCGCTCCTTGCCGCCGACGCCCCGATGCCCGACGTCGCCGCGCCGGCCCGCCCGCGACGCACCCTGCCCTTCGCCCTGTTCGCGCTCGCGCTGGCCTGGGTCGTGGGGATCTACGGCACGATCGAGCTCGTCGGCAAGCACGCCTATGAGGCCGCCGGCCTGATCTTCGCGGACCCGAGCGCCGGCTACCAGATCCCGGCCGCCAGCTTCGCGCCACGGCCCACGCGGACCCCGGAACCTGGTCCAACGGGCCTCGTGAGCATCCCGCCCGCACCGACGGTCGCCCCGAGCCAGGGCCCGGCCTGGGCGGCGGACGGTCGCCTGAACATCCTGCTGATCGGCAGCGACGCGGGCCCCGGTCGGTGGATGGCGCGCATGGACAGCATCAACGTGCTGAGCGTCGACATCGCGAGCGGGCGCGCGGCCCTGTTCTCGATCTGGCGGTACACGGGCAATGTGCCCCTGCCGCCGGAGAGCGCCGGAGCGTTTCCGGACGGTCGCTTCCCGGACTGGCTCAACGCGCTGTACGTCTACGCGATGGAACACCCCAAGGAGTTCCCGGGCGGCGACGCGCGCGGGTTCCGGGCGACCGCGGGTGCCGTGCAGGAGCTGATCGGCCAGCAGCTCGACGGCGCGGTCGAGGTGGACCTCAACGGCTTCGTCGACCTCATCGATGCGATCGGCGGCCTGTGGATCGACATCCCCTACCCGGTGTCGGACCCGCACTACGCCAAGCCGGATGGCTCCGGCTACATCCAGCTCGACTTCCACACCGGCTGCCAGAAGCTCACCGGCGAGCACGCCCTCGAATACGCGCGTACCCGCCACCAGGACTCGGACTGGCAGCGCATGCGGCGCCAGCAACGCGTGATCACCGCGCTCGGGCGCCAGCTCGACCCGATCGAGATGCTGCCGCGCGTGCCCGCGCTGCTCGACGTCGCCGGCAACAACCTGTGGACCACGATCCAGCCCGACGAGATCGCGGACATGGCCGCGCTCGCGGCGCGCGTCGACCGCAGCAACGTGATCACGTACTCGTTCTGGCCGCCGACGACCCCGCAGCGCCTGGACACGGCGGGCATCGAGCACGTCCGGGACATCGTCGCCACGATCTTCGACGACCCGACGGCGGAGCCCTCGCCCACGCCCGAGGCCACGCTGAAGCCCTGCCCCGCCCACGGCTAGCATCGAGGGCATGACCGACCTCGACTTCGACGACTTCGACATCCTGACGTTCGACACGTACGGCACGCTCATCGACTGGGAGACCGGGATCCTCGCCGCGATCCGGCCCATCCTCGATGCCCACGGCATCGATCCCGGTGGCGACGACGGCATCCTCGAGGCGTTCGGACGACATGAGGCGGAGATCGAGGCCGGGCCGTACCGGCGCTACCGCGAGGTGCTGGGTGAGGTGCTGACCGCGATGCTCGGGCACTTCGGACAGGTACCCACGGCCGACGAGGTCGCCGCCTTCGGCGGCTCCGTCGTCGACTGGCCGGCGTTCCCGGACTCCGCCGCGGCGCTGGCGCGGCTGCAGACGCGGTTCAAGCTCGGCGTGATCACGAACTGCGACGACGACCTGTTCGCCGCCTCGGAAGCGCGACTCGGCATCACCTTCGACCACGTCGTCACGGCGCAGCAGGCAAAGCGCTACAAGCCGAACCCGCGCGGCTTCGAGCTCATGTTCGAGCGGGTCGGGCTGCCGCCGGCGCGGATCCTGCACGTCGCGCAGAGCCTGTTCCACGATCACGTGACGGCGAAGCGCCTCGGGCTGCACACGGTGTGGGTGGATCGTCGGGCCGGCAAGCCGGGTGGCGGCGCGACCCCGCCGGCGGACGCGAGCCCGGACTTGACCGTGCCCGACATGGCGGCGCTCGCGGCGCTGGCGGTGCCGGCATGAGCGGCGACGCGACGCGGGAGCCCGCGGGTCGAGAGCCCGCGGGTCGGGAGCCCGCGGGTCGGCAGCCCACGGGCCGCGAGTCCGCGGCGGACGACCCGCTGCGCGAACGGCTCGTCGCCTCCGAGGTGCTCCGAAAGAGCCGGATCCTCGAGTTCCGCATCGACACGATCGAGACGGCGGACGGCCGCCGCTCGACGCGCGACATCGCCGAGCACCCGGGCGCCGTCGCGGTCGTCGCGATCGATGACGAGGACCGCGTCCTGATGGTCCGCCAGTGGCGCCATGCGACCGGCGGATCGCTGCTCGAGATCCCGGCGGGCACGCTGGACCGGCAACCCGACGGGTCGATCGAGGACCACGCCGTCGCGGCCGCCCGCGAGCTGGAGGAGGAGACGGGATCGCGCGCGTCGAGCTGGCGCCACCTCGGCAGCTTCTACACCGCGCCGGGATTCACCAGCGAGCTCATGCACCTGTACGTCGCGACGGGACTGACGTCATCCCACGAGGACGGGCTGCACCCGGACGAGGACGAGCACCTCGAGCTCATCCCGATCCCGTTCACCGACGCCCTCGCGATGGCGATGCGGGGCGACCTCCACGATGCGAAGTCCATGGTTGGGCTGCTCATGGCTGCCCGGCTTCGTGAGTCGGGGTCCCTCCCGAACGAATAGCGGCTCGCCGGCGTTACTCGATGGGCGGCGATTCCGGCGGTGATTCGGCCGGTGATTCGGGCGGGTGCGCCGCATCGAGGCGGCCGAGCGCCTGGCGGTACAGGACGCTGCCCGGGCTGAGCGCGATGGCGAGCCGCAGGTGCGTGCGCGCCTCCGCAATGCGCTCCAGGCGGGCCAGCGCGCGCCCGAGCGCGAAATGCGCCCAGTGCGACGATGGATCGACCTCGAGGAGTGCCTCGAACGTTTCCCTGGCCCGCTCGAACTGGCCCGAGTGCTGGTACGCCCGGCCGAGCGGCTCGAGGATCGAGCCCTTGCCGGGTTCCGCCCGCGCCGCGCGCTCGAGGACGACCGCCGCCTGCGCGTGATGCCGGCTCTTGCTGAGCACGAGGCCGCGCTGGAGGAGCGCATAGGCCCCCTCGCGATCCTCGCTCGACTCCGTGCTGTCGGCCCGCTGTTCATCCATGCCCCGATCCTCGCACGATCCGGCCGACGAAGCCTCGCGTGGGCCGCCAGACGCGGCATTCGCGGCCCGTTCACCTGGGCCCGTCCGCTCGCGGGCAGTGCCTGTCTGCTCCTGCGGGACGACACCCGGGGTGTCCTTCGACAAGTCCGAGCCCGCCTCGCCGTCCAAATCGCGACCAGCTGCGCCGAATCCCCTGCCGGATGCGCGTCGTGGAGATCATCCCGGAGCTTCTCGATGGCCGACGAAGCGAATCGTTCGGCTCCAGCGCGCGGTGTGCTACCGACGGTGTCATTCCGCAGGCTTGGGCGCCGCAGGCTTGGGCGCCGCAGGCTTGCGCGCCGCAGGCTTGCGCGCCGCAGGCTTGGGCGCCGCAGGCTTGGGCGCCGCAGGCTTGGGCGCCGCAGGCTTGCGCGCCGCAGGCAGCGGGTGGTGCCGCGCGGGCACGGATCGGGCCGTTCGCGGAGCGATGGGCGCGGGATCATCCCGGACAGGGCATCGTCGCGTGGGGTCGGTGGCTCAGGCTGCGCTGACCGGCCCGAACGCCATGAGCCGAGCGCTACCCCTCGCGCCAGTCCTCGAGGCGGACCCGCTTGAGCCGCGGTGATTCGGTGCGGCCGGGGATGCGGCCGCGCTTCGCGATCGGGCGGCCGTCGATCTCCTTGATGTCGCCGGTGAAGTCGATCGGCGTGGCGCCGGAGATGTACGACCCGACGGCATACGAATCGACCGGGGCGCCGGCGTCCTTGAACACGCCCATCCGCTCGGGCGTCAGCCCGCCGGAGACCACGATCTTCACGTGCTGGAAGCCCGCCTGGTCGAGCCGGGCGCGAACCTCGCGTACGAGGTCCGGGGTCACGCGCCCGCGCTCCGACGGCGTGTCGAGACGGATGCCGTACAGCCGATCCCCGAGCGCGTGGGCCACCCGGAGCGCCTCCTCGGCCTCGTCCTTGAAGGTGTCGACAAGGACGATCCGGGACACGTCGGGCTCGAGGTCGCGGTCGAAGGCCTCCGCGGCCTTCACGGTGTCGCCGATGATCAGCACCAGCGAGTGGGGCATGGTGCCCGTCGGCGAAAGACCGGCGAGCCGGGCACCGGCCGGCGTCGATGCACCGACGCAGCCGCCGACGATCGCGGCGTAGTCGAGGACGTCGGTGATGTCCGGGTGCACGTGGCGTGCGCCAAAGGAGATCACCGCCTGCGGGGCGGCGGCCTCCACGCACTCGCGCGCGGCGGTGGCCCAGCCGGTCGACTGCGCGAGCATGCCCAGCATCGCGGTCTCGTACAGCCCGAACGCGCGGTAGCGGGCGGTGATCCGGAGCGCGATCTCCTTCGGCTCGATCGCGTCGCCATCCTCGAGCGCCTCGACGACGACCTCGTTCGGATCGCTCGAGGCGAGGGCGTGGGCCAGCAGGTTCTTGACCTCGTCGATCCCGCACAGCACGGCATCGCGGCGGGCGAAGACCTCCATGGTCACGACCGGATCGAGGCCCTCGCGCTCGAGGATCCGATCCGCGCGCGCAAAGTAGACGTCGGCCGATTCGCCGGACAGGATCTCGCCCGAAGGCCGGGTTCGACGCGCGGGCGTCATGCCGTGACCATGCAGTGGGTCATGCCTGGGTCGCCGCTCCCTCATCGCCGGCCGAACCGGCCTCGCCGGCCGTGCCGGCCGGATGGCCGGCGAGTGTACCCGTTGTCCCGGGGCGCCCCCGGGCCCCGGCGACCCCGGGCGAGCCCGGGACGCGGCCGCGCCGAACCAGCCCGATGAGCAGGAACAGCGCGATCGCGAGCAGGATCACGCTCAGGATCCGCGCCCGGCCGGCGTCCGCGGCGTTCCGCCACGCGCTCTCGGCGCTCGTGGCATCGGCGTAGGCGGGCTGCAGGTCGCCGGCGGCGAGTGCCGTCATCGCATCCGTGAGGTCCGTGTCCGGATGCTGGAACAGCAGCCCGACCCGGATGATCCACTCCTCCGCGACGCCGACGTCGCCCGGTCGCGCGCTCCGTGCGCCGGCGATCGCGTCCACGACGGCCTGCTCTGCCGTCGCCTCGGTGGCGGCCGCCGGCGGCCCTCCGGCACCCTCGAACACGGTGCGAACCGTGCCGGGCAGCGTCACGCCGGCGGCACGCGCCGTCGATTCGAGCGTGACCCGCTGGGCCTGCACCTGGTCCGCTGCGGTGAGCTGCTCGCGCGCGATGTCGAACCGCCACGCGCGCAGCGCGGCGCGGATGGATTCCGGGAGCTGCCACGTGCCCGCGTTCTCGAGCGAGCGCCGGTAGTAGCCGATCGCGGAAGCCCGGTCCGCCAGCACCGCGAGGTCCTCCGGGCGCGCCACCCACTCCCGCCACAGGTCCGCGAAGCCGACGTGGGTCGTGTCCTCCAGCAGGTCGAGGAGGCCGCGCCAGTCCGGCACCCCGAGCGCCGGCTCCTCGGCGCCGGGCTGGGGCTGGTACCCGCCGATCCCGCGGGCGGCCTTCGACCACACCGCCCGGAGCGCGTCCTCGCCCGCCCGAGCGGCGATCGCATCGGCGAGCCGGAGCGAGGTCGTGTAGCCCCACGACTCGGCGTCCGTCGCGTCGGGCGTCGCCTGGCCCCAGGCGTTGAGCGGCGTCGGCGGCGTCGGCGGCGTCGGCGGCGTGGCGTCGTCCGGGGGCGTGACCGGCACCGGGTCGATGCCGAGCTCCTTCGCAGCCAGGTCCGCGTAGTGGGAGGCGAAGCCTTCGGCGATCCATCGGTCCGCGACGAGCCCCCCGTTGAACCAGGCGTGGGCGAGCTCGTGGATCACGACCGCATCCGGCGCGGCATAGGAGATGTCGATGCGGTGCGCGGCCGGGTCGTAGATCCCGGCATAGCCGCCGGTCGAGCGCACGAGGGCCTCGCGCACCTGGAGCGGCTGCCCGGACGGCCACGGCAGTCCGATCAGCCGTTCGAGGACGGGCACGGCCCGTTCGACGACCGATCCGACGCGCTGCTCCCACGCGGCGTCGTCCGGCCACGCCTGCATCGCCACCGTCGCGCTGCCGGCGGCGAGACGGACCGTGCGCTGCGTCTCGACGTAGTCGGTCGGGCGATCGGCCGAGAGGTCGGCCACGAAGTCGAGCGGTGCAGCGAGCGGGCCGGTCGTCCAGATGTCGTGGCCCGTCGCGTCCTTCGTCGGCCCGGCGAGCGGTCCGCGGCGCACGAGGACGTCGTAGCCGGCCGGGAATCGAACGGTCACCGAGCCGCCGGTCGAGCCCGGCGCCGCGACCGCCCACGCCCCGAACGACACGAGCGATTTCGAGATGCGCAGGGCTCGGTCCGGTGCCCCGCCGGGATCCTTGATGTCGTAGGTGAGCGTGAACGTCCTGGTCTTGCCCGCGGCCAGGTTCGCCCCGAAATCGAGCTTGAGGTTGACGTACGTCGCGGTCTTCGAGCTGACCGTCACCTTCGGCTTCCCTGACGCGGCGGCGAGCTTGTAGCCCGACGTGTTCGGCAGCACGGTCAGGTACGCGACGCGGTAGTAGTACTTCTTGGTCTTCGTGTCCTTGAGGTTGTTCGTGGCCGTGAGCTTGACCGTCACGGCGACGCGGGCCTGGTCCGGCAGCACGTCGTAGGTCGCGTCGCCGACGAGCGTCAGCCCGGGCGACGCGTCGGCGGCCAGCGTGGTCGCCGGCCCAATGGGCGACGCGGGCGCGAACGCGGGCAGGATCGCCAGCGCCAGGGCGGCCGCGAGGCCCAGCGCGCGCGGGAAGCGCCGCCGGATCACGCCGATGCGGCCTCCGGTCGCGCGGCAGGTGCCGGCAGCTCCGGCTCGTCGACGACGAGCTCTCCGAGCCGTGGCGCGTACCGCTCCAGGAGCGGCGCCGTCCGGATCGGCCGTTGGTCGTACCCGTCCGGCACGCGGCCCCCGATCCAGAGCCACGCCCGGCACTCATCGAACACGCGATCGGCGACGCCGGCGACGCGTGCGAGCGCGAGGCCGAGCTCCTCGGCGTCGAGCCAGCGCACCGGGACCTCGACCGACAGGATGGGCCGCCCGTCGTCCGCCACCGAGAGCTTCGCCAGCGGGAACTCGTCGTTCCAGCGGAGGAGCGTTCGATACGCCTTGCGCAGCCCGTCGCCGAGCGGCGGCGCGAGGTGCGCCCAGCAGATGAGCCCGAGCGCCGGGTCCAGGATCACGGTCGTGCGCAGGTCGCGCCGGCGCCGCCCGTCCAGGGTCACGTCCCAGGCGGCGATGCCCTCACGCTCGACGCGTTCGCCGGCCTCGAGACCGAGCAGCGCAAGGTCGCGCAGCCAGCCCTCGACGAGATCTGAGGTCGGCGCGGCGCGACCTGGGGTTCGAACGGACATGAGCCGCCAAGTCTAGACGCCGTGCTCCGGGGCGCCTCAGCCTGCGGAGGCCGCGTCGTCGCGCTCGCGCGCCCCGGCCGTCGACGTGCGGCGCGTTCGGCCGGCGCCCGCGGGTTCCACGGAGCCGCCGGATCGGATCACCCGGGTCGCGTAGTCCGCGCTCTTCACGCCGCCACCGACCTTGACGTTGCGACCCAGGCGCATGCCCCGCGGCACGATCGACTGCTTGCCGACCACGGTGATCCCGGTGTTCAGTCGCCCGGGCTCTGCCTTGTTCGGCGGGCCGTCGTACGGGCCCTCGCCGACGATCGCGCCCTGCCCGACGACGACCTCCTTGTCCAGGATCGCCCGATCGACGACCGCGCCGGCCCGGATCACGGAATCGAACATCACGATCGAGTCCCGGATGACCGCGCCGACGTCCACGCGGACACCCGGCGACAGCACGCTGTTCACGACAGTGCCGTCGATGACGCAGCCGTGGGAGATCAGGGAGCGGTGGATCTGCGCCGTGGCGCCGACCTTCGCCGGCGCGCGCTCCTCGGACTTCGTGTGGATCACCCAGTCCGGGTCGTAGAGGTCGAGCTCCGGCCGGTCCTCGAGAAGCGCGAGATTCGCCTCCCAGTACGACTGGATCGTGCCGACGTCCTGCCAGTAGCCGGTGTAGCGGTAGCCGAAGACGCGGGCGCCTTCGGCCAGCATCGCGGGAACCACGTTGCCGCCGAAGTCGATCAGGTCCTCGCGCAGGAACCGGCGGAGCGCCTTCTTCGAGAACACGTACACGCCCATCGACGCGAGGTCGCTCTTGGGCTGCTTCGGCTTCTCCTGCCACTCGGTCACGCGATCGGCGTCGTCCATCGCCAGGATGCCCATCCGGCTCGCGTCGGCGAGGGGCACGCGGCGGACGGCGATCGTCACGTCCGCCCGGCGCCGGCGGTGGGCGAGGACGAAGGGCTGGTAGTCCATCTTGTAGATGTGGTCGCCGGCGAGGACGACGATCGTGTCCGCGTCGGAATGCTCGATCACGTTGAGGTTGCGGAGCACCGCGTCGGCGGTCCCGCGGTACCACTCGGCGACGCGGCCGCGCGCGATGTACGGCTGGAGGAGCTTGATCCCGCCCTTGTTGCGGTCGAGGTCCCAGGGACGCCCGAGGCCGATGTGGTCGTTCAGCGACCGCGGGTTGTACTGCGTCAGGACGAGGATGTCCGTGATGTCCGAGTTGACGCAGTTCGACAGCGAGAAATCGATGATCCGGTACTTGCCGCCGAACGGCACCGCGGGCTTGGCCCGCACCGAGGACAGGATCGACAGGCGTTCGCCTTCACCACCGGCGAGGATCAGCGCCATCGTCCGCTTCACTCGGGGCCCCCTCCGTTCGCGTGGGGGCAGCGTATCAGCGGGGCAGGAACAACCTCGGGTTCACCCACGTCCCGTCGAGCTGGACCGCCCAGTGGAGGTGCGGACCGGTCGTGCGGCCGGTCATGCCCTCGTAGGCGATGAGCTGGCCCTTCGCGACGTACTGGCCGGCATGGACGACCGGTGGGTGCGCCTTGTTGTCGATGTGGGCGTACCAGCTCACGAGCTTGGACGAGTGGGCGATGATCACGATCCAGGCCGAGTCGTACGGGCTCCTGCCGGACCAGATGACCTTGCCCGGGCCTGCGGCGCGGATCGGGGTGTACATCGTGTTGGCGATGTCGATGCCCCGATGGAAGTGCGAGCAGCCGCCGTAGGCCGGCTCCCACGAGAACCCGGTGCAGCCGAAGTTCTGGGTGATCCGGCCGGGCATCGGCCAGGACAGCGTGCCGTTGTACTTCGAGGGAATGCCGCCCTTGGCGATCTGCTCGGCGACGAGCTTGGCGACGAGCTTCTCGAGCTTCTTCTGCGCCGCGAGCTGTTCCGCAAGGAGAGCCGCCGCCTTCGCCTTGTTGGCCGCGATCTTCGCGTAGGCAGCCTGCTGCTGGGCGAGGAGCCGCTGCGTCTCGTTCTCGAGCGCGACGAGCTGCTTGCGCGCGTCGGAGAGATCCGACATCTGCGCGTCCAGCTCGGCCTTCGCGGCCTTGGCGACGGCGTGCATCTCGTCGGCCTGCTGCTGCGCCAGCACGACGTTCTCGTGCAGGACGGTGAGGACCTTCCTGTCCGCGATGATCTGGTCCGCGAGGAGCTTGTCCTGCTGGGCGAAGTCGAGCTGGTAGCCGACCTCGGTCAGTGCGTCGGTGAAGTCCGCGCTGGAGAGCATCGTCTCGAGGATCGACGTCCGATCGGAGTTGTAGGACTCCTTGATGCGCGACGCCAGGAGCGTCATGCGCGAGTCGAGCTCCGACTGCATCGCCGCTTCCTGGGACTCGACGTCGGCCAGCTCGTCGTCCAGCCGGGCCGCGGTCGCGGCGACCTCGTCGACGGCGTTCTGGCTCTTCGCGACCTCGACGGTCATCTGCACGATCTGGATCCGGACCGTCAGCAGGTTGGCGTTGATCTCGGACAGGTTGTGCTTGGTGCCGGAGATCTTCCCGGACAGCGCCTTCTGGTTCGCGGCGAGCTGGGAAATCGTGGCCTTCTGCTGGTCGATGAGCTTCTGGAGCGCCTTCTGCTTCGCATAGGCATCGGACAGCGCATCGGCCGAAACGTCGAGCGGGTTCGACGTGACGAACATGCCGCCGAACGTCGTGACCGCGAGCAGGAGCAGGAGCATTCGCCGTGCGAGGTTCGACCGGCGTGCGGCCGCCGGTCGGGGCGCGTCAGGCGTGGAGTGGCGCATGAGGCAGCAGGGTCATCAGCTGGGTCTCCGGTCGCTGGGGTCGGCGGGATGGTAAACCCATTCGCAACCACCCTGCACCGGTACGTTCGTCACGTCTCGGGTCACGGTGTTGACACCGTTGCAATGGCCAGGATGGCCCACAGCGCCCCCGCGATGAGGAACGGCCCGTAGGGCACGTAGCTGTGCATCGTGATCCGCCGGGTCACCACCAGCGCGCCGACGACGATGCCGGCCGCCAGCGCGCCCGCCACCATCCCGTAGAACACGTTGAGCGCGCCGGCCAGCAGCGCGACGCTCACGAGTAGCTTCAGGTCGCCCTCGCCGATTGCCCCTTCACCGAACGGGATCGCGAGCAGGAACAGGGCAACCGGGATGGCGATCGCCGCGCCGATCGCCCACAGAAGGTCGTCCGTCGTCCGGACGAACGGGCCCGCCCCGAGCATGAACACGACGACCGCGTACGGCACCAGCGGATACGTGATCACGTTCGGCAGGAGGCGCTGGTCGAGATCCGTCGCGAACAGCAGGACCAGCGCCACGACGTAGACGCCGATCACGAGCAGGTACAGGGGCGTCGCCCCGAACTTCGCCACCACCCCGGCACCCGCGAGGGCGCCTGCGACAACGACGAGGATCGTGCGCCAGTCGCGAGCCCGGATCGATCCGTCCTCGTGGGCCGGCCAGCGTGCGGCGATCCGATCCGAGGCGTAGCCCCAGGCCGCGCCGGCCCCGCCGGCGATCGCGACGGCCAGCTCGTTGGGCATCAGGGCCGCAGACGAGGTTTCGCCGCGGTCAGGCCTTCGCGCCGGCGAGCGCGAGCTCCACGAGCGTGGCGTGCGAGGCGCCGGTCGCGCCCCGCGGCGCGTACGGCGCGGTCTTCCGGAAGTACGCGGTGCCGGCGATGTCGAGGTGGACCCACGGCTTCGTCACGAACTCGCTGATGAACAGCGCGCTCTTCACGAGGCCGCCGTCGTTGTTGCGCGAGAAGTTCACGAGGTCGCCGTACCAGCTCTCCATGTCGGCGCGGTAGTCGTCGATCAGGGGCAGCTGCCAGAAGCGCTCCCCTGCCCGCTCACTGGCGGCGAAGACGTCGTCGACGAAGGGCTGCGGCGTCCCGAACGCGCCGGCGACGAGCTCGCCGAGCGTGCGCGCGACGGCGCCGGTCAGCGTGGCCACGTCGACCAGGTGCGTCGCGCCCAGGCGCTCCGCGTAGGTCAGCGCGTCGGCAAGGATCAGGCGACCCTCCGCGTCCGTGTTCGTGATGTCGACCATCTTGCCGTTCAGCGCCTTGACGACGTCACCGGGCCGCGTCGAGTGCGGGCCGGGCATGTTCTCCACCGTCGGGGCGATCGCGAGGAGCGGCGTGCCGGGGGCGATGCGCGCCGTCGTCACGGCCGCCGCGATCACCGTGGCCGCGCCGGTCTTGTCCATCTTCATCTCGTCCATCCGGTCGGACGGCTTGATGGAGATGCCGCCGGAATCGAAGCAGACGCCCTTGCCGACGATCGCGAGGTGCCGTCCGAGCGCGTCCTTCTCGCCCTGCTTGCCCGAGCGCAGCACGATCATGCGCGGCGGGTTGTCCGATCCGCGACCGACGGCCATGAACAGGCCCATGCCCATCTCGGTGGCCTTCTCGGGGCCGATGACGTCGATCCACAGGTCGTGCTTCTCGGCGAGGGTCCAGGCCTCCTCGGCCATGACCTCCGGGCTGACGTCGTTCGAGGAGCGGTTCGCGAGGGTGCGCGCGATGTTCGCGCCCTCACCGATGATCACGCCCTTCTCGGCCGCCTTGACCAGCGCCGCGGTTTCCGTGTCCGTGGCGATGAGCGTCAGCGTCTCGATCTTCGGCGGATGGTCCGAATAGCCCTCGCGGTAGATGCTCTGCGGGTCGTAGTGGCCCTCGACCACGCCGCGCGCCACGAGCTGGGCAACCACCTCGGGGCCGCCATCGAGAGCGGAGGCCAGGGGCGAGATCCAGATCGCCATCGACGTCACGGTCCGGCCGGCGAGCCGGCGCTCCGCCGCCGCCGCGAGCTTCACGACCGTCTCTCGATCCAGCGTCGCCGCATCGCCCGCGCCGACGAGCAGGATCCGGCTCGCCGCCGCCTCGCCCGCGCCCGCGAGCGCCGTCTTGAACCGCTTCGCAGGCAGCTCGCCGAACTGCTCGAGCGCGGAGAGCTCCCCGCCCGTTCGCTTGTCGAGCTCGGCCAGGGGCCCCGCGAAGTCGGGTTTGCCGAAGATGGGGACGACGAGGACGTCGGCCTTGACATCCCACGGCTGATCGCTGACGACGCGAAGCTGCACTGGACGCTTTCCTCCGGTCGAGATGCACGCTGGGCGGATCGAGCCCAGGCGGGGCTGGGAGGCCGAGTGTACGGCGATGGGCCGGGAGGATCGCCGCCCGGATCGCCGAGGATCGCCGGGCGATGGGCGCCCGGGACACGGCAAGCGGCGGCGCGCGCTCAGCCGGCGGCGCCGTCCAGGGCCGCGTCGATCTGGCCGTGCGCGGACTCGATCGCGAGGACCGCCTGGGTCAGGCCGCCGCGGGCCACCTCGGACACGATGACGATGATCGTGCGCCGGTCCGGCGGCAGGTTGTTGAACGCGATCCGCTCGTCGCGGCGGGCGGCCTGGACCTCGATCGTGAGCTTGCCCTTCGACTTGACGAGCGCCTTGTACAGCGCCTGGAGCGCCTTGTCGTACGCCGCGTTGCGGTCGACCCACTCGTCGAGCACCGTCTGGTCCGTCGTCGTGATCAGCCGGACGCGCAGGTCGTGGATCTGCTCGGTGATGCCGAGCGCCTCGTCGAGGATCGGCAGCGTGCCCTTGTACTTGGCATCGACGCCGAGCTGCAGCGCGGACACCACGGTCTGGTCGTGCTTGCTGATGAGCGATACGACCTCGGCGGCATCGACCGCCCGGCCGGTCACCGACTGCCATTCATTGGCGACGCTCGACGCCGCGTCGATGGCGGCGAGGATCGCGGCGCGACGCACCAGCGTGGCGTTGCTGTAGTCGAGCGCCGCGGTCGGGCCGTCACCCGGCAGGCCGACCAGCGCGGTGCGGAGGTGCTTCGCAGCCTGGTCGATCTTCGTCACGACGCTCCCGCCATGCTCGAGCGCGGCGCGCAGCCGCGATGCGTCCGTGCTGGACACCTCGCTGAGCGCCGTCTTGGCATCGGCCGCGAGTTCGTTCACGTCGGCGGCGATCAGCTCGAGCTGGCGCGTCGCCTCGTCGAGCTGGACGTCGATCGAGCTGTCGCCATTCCAGGTGAGCTCGGCGCGGGCGGGGCTGCCCGGCGCGTGGAACGTCTCGCCGAGGAGGCCCGCGCCGCTGATGGCGAGGAGGGCCAGCAGTACCGCCCAGGCGATGCCGCGGCCGAGGCGCCGGAGGATCGGCAGGGCGCGGCTCGCCGGCGTGCGGCTCGGAAGCGTGCGGGCTGGCGCGCTCGACATGCGGCGCGGATCGTAGCATCGGCGCATGACGACTCCCGCCGCGCTGGCCGGCCTGGCCCCGTCGACCCG
>DASSHR010000083.1:0-6779 GCA_035692745.1 Candidatus Limnocylindrales bacterium
AAGAAGCGCAGCTCGATCACCTCTCGTTGATCGTCGGTCAGCTCCTTGAGCGCCTCGGCGACGCGGTCCAGGTCCTCGCTGAGCGCTGCGCGCTGCTCGGGCCCTGCCTCGTCCGTCTCGCGGGTCACCGCCGCGAGGAGCGGCAGGTGGTCCTTCTGCGTCCGGATCTGATCGATGATCGCGTTCCTGGCCAGCCGGAAGAGCCAGCCCCCGAACGGGATGCCCCGCGCCTCGTATCGCGGCAGTGCTTCCAGGGCCTTGACGAAGACCAGCTGCGTCAGGTCCTCCGCGTCACTCGGGCGGTGCACGCGGCTGGCGATGAACCGATGGATCGGTCCGGCGTACGCATCGAAGATGCGGCCGAAGGCCTCGCGGTCACCCCGCTTGGCTTCCGTGACGAGCCGGTCCAGCGTTTCGTCGTCCATGGGTAACGAGGATCAGCCGCGTGCGTTAGGGATGCAAGCCGTCAGGCGTACTGCCCGAGGTGCGGCGCGGCACCCCGACCTGCACGCGATCGCCGCCGCGGCGGAACGCGAGCGCCTCGAAACCGGCCGCCTGGATGTGCCCGTATGACCGATCCAGGTGGGCCGAGAATGACCCACGGGAGTGGGCGTCCGATCCTGCCACCACGTGCTCGCCCCCCAGCTCGCGAAACCGCGCGACCACGGCTGCCGAAGGATACGTCTCGCCGCCCGGATAGCGAAGCCCGGAGCTGTTCACCTCGAGCGCCGTGCCGGATTCGATGAGCGCCCTGAGCGCCGGCTCCTGGAGATCAGGACGCGTCGCGAGGTCCGCCGTCGTGATCATGGGGTGCAGGTAGCGCCGCACGACGTCGAGGTGGCCGATGGTGTCGAACAGGCCGGTTCGCGCGGCGGCGATGATCTCCGCGTAGTACGGCGCGAGGATCTCGTCGTACGACCGGCCTTCGATCCACGAGCGGACGCGGGTCGACCAGTACGGCGATTCCGGCCAGTCGTGGACCGAGCCGATGACGTAGTCGTAGCGGTACCGCCTGAGGTGGTCGCGGACGTCGGCGTCCCAGCTCCGGTTGTACGTGATCTCCGCGCCGAAGCGGATGATGACGCCCTCCTTCGCCCAGCGCTCCGCGGCGCCACGGACCGTCCGCTCGCGATCCTCGAAGCGCGTGTAGCGGTAGGCCGGATCTCGAGGGTCGAAGTCGACGTGATCGGTGATGCAGATCTCGGCGATGCCGAGCTCGATGGCGCGCGCCGCGTAGACGTCGATCGGGACCGCGCTGTCCGGCGACTGGTCCGTGTGGAGGTGGGCGTCGAGGGGCAGGTCGAGCCGCGGCTGGGGGGTGCCCGGCGGGAGGTCCCGGGTCAACTCGCGATGATCCCGAGCTCCCGGCCGACCTTCGCGAAGGTCTCGAGCGCCCGGTCGAGCTGGTCGTCGGTCAGGGCCGCGGTCACGATCGTTCGGAGCCGCGCCTGGTCGAGCGCGACGGTGGGGTAGATCACGGAGGTCGCGAACACGCCCTCCTCGAAGAGGCGAGCGGAGAACCGGTTCGCGAGGCCCGAGTCGCCGACGATGATCGGCGTGATGGGCGTCTCCGACCGGCCCGTGTCGAAGCCGAGCCGGGTGAGCTCGGCCTTGAACCGCTTGGTGCTGGCCCACAGTCGCTCGATCCGCTCCGGCTCGTCGAGCATGACCCGGATCGCCTCGCGACAGGCGGCCGCGTCGGCCGGCGGGTGGGAGGTGGAGAACAGGAACGGTCTGGCGCGCTGGACGAGCAGGTCGCGCAGGGCCTGCGTGCCCGCCACGTAACCGCCGAGCACGCCCATCGCCTTCGACATCGTGCCGACCTGGATGTCGACCCGGCCGTGGAGCCCGAAATGGTCCACCGAGCCGCGCCCGTTGCGGCCGAGCACGCCCGAGGCGTGCGCGTCGTCGACGTACACCGCGGCGCCGACCTCCTCGGCCGCGTCGACGATCTCCGGCAGCGGCGCGATGTCACCGTCCATCGAGAACACGCCGTCGGTCACGACGAGGATGAGGCGGTACGGGCCGGAGCCGTCCGGTCGGCCGTTGGCCTTCGCCTCGCGCAGGATCTCGCGCAGCGCGGCCACGTCCTTGTGCGGGAAGACCCTGCGCGGCGCCTTCGAGAGGCGCATACCGTCGATGATCGAGGCATGGTTGAGCGCATCGGAGACGATGAGGTCCTGCTCGCCGGTGATCGCGGGGATGACGCCGGTGTTGGCAGTGAAGCCAGATTGGAAGGTGAGGACCGCCTCGACGCCCTTGAACGCGGCGAGCTCCTCCTCGAGCGCCTCGTGCTCGCCCATCGTGCCCGCGATCGTGCGCACCGCGCCCGAGCCGACGCCGAACTCGCCGAGGGCGGCCATGGCCTTGTCGCGCAGCCGCGGGTGGTGGGTCAGCCCGAGGTAGTCGTTCGAGCTGAGGGAGATCACCTCGCGGCCGTCGACCACGGTGACCGGGCCCTGTGCCGCCGTCATGACTCGCAGCGGGCGGTAGAGCTGCTTGTCCTTCAGGTCGGCGATCTCGGCCTCGATGAAGGCCAGGGGGTTCGCGCGCTTCTGGGCTGCCGTTGCACTCATGGTCGTTGTCCCCCTGCCGAAAAACCTATGCCCGTCGACGCATATCCACAGGTGTCGATGCAGTCTCCGGCGCGCCCTGACGAGCCGCCACCGCGGTTATGCGTCGACATGCATCGATTCTCGCCGACCGCGCGGACCGGCCGGCCCCCGCCTGGACGGGGTCATTGCCAGCTCATGATGACCTTGCCGGAATCGCCCGAGCGGGCGGCGGCGAAGGCGGCTTCGAAATCGCGGAACGGGAAGCGGTGGGTGATCACCGGGCGGATGTCGACGCCGGAGTTCACCAGCACGCTCATCTGGTACCAGCTCTCGTACATCTGCCGGCCGTAGATGCCGCGCAGCGTCAGCTGGTTGAACACGATCGTATTGACGTCGAGCGTGATCTCGGCGGTGGGGATGCCGAGCTGCGCGATTCGCCCGCCGTGGGCCATGGCGTCGATGGCCGCTCGCAGGGCGACGGCGTTGCCGGACATCTCGAGCGCGACGTCGAAGCCCTCGACCATGCCGAGCTCGGACTGGGCGTCCGCGAGGCTGCGCTCACGCAGGTCGACGACGAGCGTTGCGCCCATGCGCATCGCCAGGTCGCGCCGGAAGGCGTTCGGCTCGCTCACCACCACGTAGCGCGCGCCGGCGTGCTGGACGACCGGGATCGCCATCAGGCCGATCGGGCCGGCGCCGGAGATCAGCACGTCCTCGCCGAGCACCTCGAAGGCGAGCGCCGTGTGCACCGCGTTGCCGAACGGGTCGAAGATGGCCGCGACCTCTTCGTCGATGCCCGGCCAGTGGTGCCAGATGTTCGTCATCGGCAGCGCGACGTACTCGGCGAACGCGCCGTCACGGTTCACGCCGAGGCCGAGCGTGTAGGCGCACAGATGACGCTGGCCGGCCATGCAGTGTCGGCACCGCCCGCACGTCACGTGGCCCTCGCCGGAGACCAGGTCGCCGGCCTTGAAGTCGGTGACGTTCGAGCCGACCTCCACGATCTCGCCCACGAACTCGTGCCCGACGATGAGCGGGGGCTTGATGGTCTTGCCGGCCCAGCCGTCCCACGACTCGATGTGGAGGTCCGTACCGCAGATCCCCGTCTTGTGGACCCGGATCAGGACGTCGTTGATGCTGATGGTCGGCTGCGGCACCTCCTCGAGCCGCAGCCCCGGGCCCGCGTCGACCTTGACGAGGGCGAGCATCTGGCGGGCCTTGCCGACCGACCGGGCTACGAGGCCGCGGGCGTCGGCGCCGCGCCATCGGTGGACGCGGGCCCCGTCGAGGTGGGGGCGGTGCTCGGCACAGGCGACTCCGTCGCGGCCGGGGTTGGCGTCGCCGGCCCCGGGGTCGGCGTCGGCTGGGCGCACTGCGGCTCCGGGTTGTTGCGCTCGCCCTGGCGGGCGTAGAAGTCGAAGATCGCGGGCCCGTCGGGCTTGTCCATCGGCAGGACGACGTCCCACACGATCGCGGCGTACGGATAGGCCATGTCGTCGAATCGCGTGATCACCGGGGTCGTGCCCGCGCCGGGCAACAGGCCGCAGATCGGGCTCTTCGGCCACTGGCGGTACAGCTCGGCCAATGCAGCCTGGCCGTCGCTCGAGCAGGCCGCGGGATCACCGTTCGTGCCGCAGTTGTAGAGCAGCACGATCGCACCGTGCTCGAGGTTGTGGACCCAGCCCTGCGGGATCGTCTTTTCGTCGGGTCCGTAGAGCTTCGGGGTGATCGGACCGATTCCGGTACCGATGTAGTGCTTGCCGCTCGCCGGCGGGCAGTTCGCGTACTTCACCCGGGTGCCGGGGTTGACGTGGAGGTGGCCCATGTCCGGCTCGACGTAGCCCCGCGGCGGCGGCGTGACCTCCGGGGCGGCCGTGGCGCCACTGGCGACCGGCGCCGCCGTCGGTGGCACCCAGGAGGGCGCGGGGGTCGGGTCGAACTGGGTGGTGCAGGCGTATGCCGCCTGGTTCGCGTTCAGGAAGGCCATGCCGGCGAGGATCACGAAGACGAGCGCGGCACCCGCGACGAGGAGCCGGTTGCGATTGCGCTCGATGAAGCTGGCCTGGCTGGGGGCGGCGCGACGGGAACGGCGCGTGGCCCGGGCAGCGGCGCTCGGACGGCGCGGGGGCGTGGTCAAGGGATCGGCCTCACAGGATCAGGAGTGGGGATCGGCGGGAAGTCTGCCAGATCGCGCGTGATCCGCGCGCGCGGGACGCCCCGCGACGGGTGCGACGAGCACGATGGAGACGTTGGGCACGCGGGATCCTCACGGCTGGTCGAGCCAGGACAGCGCCGCCGGAGCGCGCAGGCCGCGGTACAGGATGGCCGCGATGACCACGATCGCGAGCGCGATGATCACCTGCCCGTTCAGGAGCGCGAGCGGGACGGCGGGCACGGCAAGGCTCAGCAGGCCCACGGACAGGTTGCGCGCGGCTTCCTTGCGCTGGATGACGAGGGTCAGGGTGAAGATCGTGTAGGCGAGCAGCGCCATCAGCACGACCCCGGTGAAGGTGATCGGGACGAGGACCGCCTGCTCGACCACCGGCCCGAGGGCGAGGCCCACGCCGGCCAGGATCAGCAGGCCGTAGCCGAGGAACAGGACGATGCCCCAGGGCATCCGACGCGGCGTGTGCACGAGGCAATTGTCGCGCGCCGTCGTCCGCGGTGCCGCGCGGCCCTTGACGCCACCGGACGCGCTCGCTACTGTCACTAAACCGGTTCACTAAACCGGTTCACCTACGGCCCGCCGGGAGTGGGCGTGGCCGGGTGGAGCGACGGTCCCAGCCGTCGCCCGAGGAGGATCGAAGGTCGTTGGAGCGACGCAGATCTCGCCCGCGCATCGCTGACGTCGCCCGCGAGGCAGGCGTGTCCAAGACGGCCGTGTCGTTCGCGTTCAACAGCCCGGAGCGGCTGTCGGCGGAGACCGCGGTGCGGATTCGCGAGGTCGCGGGCGCCCTCGGCTACCGGCCGAATCCGGTGGCCCGCATGCTCACCCAGCGCCAGACGATGACCCTGGGCGTGCTGACGCCGCAGGCCCTGGCGGTCATCTTCTCGAACCCGTTCTTCGCGTTGTTCAGCGAGGGCGTCGCGCATGCGGCCGAGGAGCTGGGCTACGAGCTGCACTTCATCTCCCCGCTGCACGGCTCGCTTGCGCTGGCCGTCGGCCGCTCCACCGTCGACGGCGTCGTGGCGATCGGCCTTTCGGCTGAGCACCCGGAGGTCGAGCAGATCCGGGGCGCCGGCCTGCCGATGGTCCTCGTCGACTCGGATGACCTGCCCGAGCACAGCTCCGTGATCGTGGACGACGAGGCAGGCGCCCGGGCCGCCGCCGAGCACCTCCTGGCCCTCGGGCACCGCGACATCCTCGTGATCGCGGTGGAGGGACCCGCATCGCCCGACAACGAGGCCACCCCGCACGGCGTTTCCGAGCGCCGCCTGCGCGGCTACCGCGCGGCGCTCGCCGCGGCCGGAATCGAGCTCGCCGACGACCACGTCGTACCCGCCCGCTCGTCGATCGACGGTGGCTGGTCGGCATTCCAGCGCGCCTGGGCCGCCGGCCTTCGCCCGACCGCGCTGCTGGCCATGAGCGACGCGATCGCCCTCGGCGCCATGCGCGCCGCGCGCGAGCTGCACGTGCGCATCCCCGACGACCTGAGCGTCGTCGGTTTCGACGACATCGACCTCGCCGCCCACGTCGACCCGCCCCTGACGACCGTCCACCAGCCGATCCGTCAGAAGGGCGCCGACGCGGTCCGCCTCCTCCTCGCCGAGGTGGAGCAGCGGGAGGCGAATCGGCCCGAGCACATCCGGCTCGAGACGCGGCTCATCATCCGCGACTCGACCGGGCCTGCGCCGCACGCGCGGCAGGAGGTGCCCGCGACGAGATGAGGTCGATGCGTGCGGACGTCCGGGTGGTCTGCGACCCCCGGCCGACGCTCACCGGAAAGAAGCCCCAAGGATGGGGCATGGCGCTTTAGAGGAGACAGCAACCACGATGAAGCACCAGTTCCGAATGGCCGCCCTCGTCGGCAGCCTGGCCATGGTGGCCAGTGCGTGCGGACCGAGCGGCTCCACGACCGCGCCGACCACGGCGCCGGCGACCGGCTCGACGGGCACGACTGCGCCGGTCGAGACCACGGCCCCGACCGCGGCCGCCCTCAGCGGCACGCTCACCATCTGGGAGGCGTACGGCGCCTCGGGCACCTCCGAGAAGGACGCTTTCGA
>DASSHR010000084.1:0-3150 GCA_035692745.1 Candidatus Limnocylindrales bacterium
GGCGGAGGCATTCAGCTGGCGGCTGATCTTCTTCGGCCTCCTGCCGCTGCTCGCGGTGTCCGGCTTCCTCGCCTATCGCGGCCTCACGAGCCTGCACCCCGACGACCAGGGCCCGACCGTTGCAGCGAATGGCCAGGCCACAGGCATGAACGGCGGCCGCATCGTGAACGGCCTGCTCGTGGCGCTGGGCATCGGCATCGTCACGGTGGGCCTGGCGGGCGATCCGGGTGTCCAGGTGATCGCGTTCGCGGTCGTCGGGCTCGGCATCGCGCTCTTCTCGTTCGCGCGCCTGATGCCGCCGGGAACCCTGCGGGCCGCCCGCGGCTATCCGACGGCGATCCTCCTGCGCGGCGTCCTGACCTTCGCGTTCTTCGCCGTCGACGTCTACGTCGCGCTCCTGCTCGAGGACGTCCGGGGCTGGTCCCCGTTCATGGCCGGCATCGCGATCACGGCGGCCACGGTGTCGTGGACCGTCGGATCGTGGACGCAGGCCAGGTTCTCGACCCGATTTCCGCACGAGTGGTTCGTCCGCCGCGGGTTCCCGGTGGTCGCCATCGGGCTTGCCGGTCTCGGGCTGATCCTGCTCCCGGAGGTGCCGGCGGTGCTGTCGATCCCCATCTTCGGCTTCGCCGGATTCGGGATGGGCCTCACCTATGCCCAGTTCGCGCTGATCGTCCTCCGGGACGTGCCGCGCGAGGACCAGGGAACCGTGACGGCGAGTCTCACGCTGTCGGATTCGGTGGGTACCGCGCTGGGCACGAGCGTCGCGGCCGCGTTGGTGCACACCGCCGTTGCGTCCGGCTCCGGACCGGCGCCGGGGCTGGCGGTCGCGATCGCAATCGGCGCTGCCGTTGCGCTGCTCGGCTGGGCGCTCGCGCCGCGACTCCGCAGGCCCGCTGGTGCCACGTTCCCGGCCGATCCCGTGCCCGCCCTGCGATAGACTCCAACCCCCCAGCCAGGAGGCCCGCGTTCGTGTCCGCCGAAGAGCTTCGCGCGAAGATCCGCGAGGTCCCCGACTTTCCGAAGCCGGGCATCCTCTTCTACGACATCACGACGCTGCTCAAGGATCCCGCGTCGTACCGCGACGCGATCCGCGAGATGCTCGAGCCGTACCGCAACGAGCAGCTCGACATCGTGGTCGGGATGGAGTCGCGCGGATTCATCTTCAGCGCCCCGATGGCGTACGAGCTGGGCGCGGGCCTCGTGCCGGTTCGCAAGCTCGGCAAGCTGCCGGCGGAGACGCTCTCGGTGGAGTACGCGCTCGAGTACGGCTCGAACACCCTGGAGATCCACCGCGACGCGATCCAGCCCGGCCAGAAGGTGCTGATCGTCGATGACCTGCTTGCGACGGGGGGCACCGTGCAGGGCACGATCGACCTGGTGGAGCGGCTGAAGGGCGAGGTTGTCGGGCTCGCGTTCCTCGTCGAGCTCGAGTTCCTCCATGGTCGCGACCGTCTCGGCGACCGGCGCGTCACGAGCGTCATCCGGTACTGATCGCGCGGCACCGCGCGCGGCTCCGGAGCACCACCAGATGACCGATCCGACGGACGCCCGCCCGGCCGGCCCAGCCGAGTCCTCCGACCCCGCCGGCGCTTCCGGCCCTGCCGACGACCAGGCGGACCCGACGCGCCGCCAGTTCTTCCGCCGCTTCGCCGGCGACGTGCTCACCAGCGCCGCCCAGGTCGTGGGAGCGATGACCGAGATCCGGGATCGATCCGCGTCCGAAGCGGCCGTGCTCCTCGGGAACCCGATCCCGGCCCCGCCAACGTCACCGGGCGGCGCAGCGGCAGCGACCGAGGCCGGCCTGCCCGCCGATGGCGCGCCCAGCGGCTTCCGGACGCCGTTCCGGTTCGACACCGATGACGCGCTGCTCGTCATCGACCAGCGCAGGCTGCCCGACGAGCTCGTCGAGGTCAGGGTGCGCACCGCGTCCGACGCGGCCAACGCGATCCGCACGATGGTCGTGCGCGGCGCGCCGGCGATCGGCCAGGTCGCGGCGATCGGCCTCGCGCTGACAGCGCGCGTTGCAGCCCCGTCCACCGCGCACACCCGTCGCGCGATCATCGAAGGCGCGGCAAACGCCCTTCGCAACGCTCGTCCGACTGCGGTGAACCTGCGCTGGGCGGTCGATCGGCTGATGGCCCGGTACCACGCGATCGGGTCGCTGTCCGAGGATGGCGAGGGGATCGCGACGGCGCTCCACGATGAGGCCATGGCCATCGTCGCCGAGGCGAACGACGACCACGGCCGGCTCGCCGAGGCCGGCCGGCTGATCCTGCCCGAGACCCAGGGCCGGCCACTGCGCATCCTGACGCACTGCAACACGGGGCCCCTCGCGTGCGGCCAGTTCGGGACGGCGCTCGGAGTCATCCAGGCAGCGCACGCCGCCGATCGACCGCTCCACGTCTGGGTGGACGAGACGCGACCCTACCTGCAGGGCGCGCGGCTCACGGCCTGGGAGCTGAAGCAGGCGGGCGTGGACCACACGCTGATCCCGGACATGGCCGCCGGCCCGACGATCGCTCGCGGCGACGTGGACGTGATCCTCGTCGGTGCGGACCGCATCGCGGCCAACGGCGACACCGCGAACAAGCTCGGCACGTACACCCTGGCCGTGCTGGCGGCGCGCCACGGCGTGCCGTTCGTCGTCTGTGCCCCGATGTCGACGGTCGACCTGGCCACGCCCGACGGCGCCGCGATCCCGATCGAGGACCGCTCTGCGGACGAGGTGACCATCATCCGCGGCCAGCGCATCGCGCCCGAGGGCACCGCCGTGCGCAACCCATCCTTCGACGTCACGCCCGCCGAGCTGATCAGCGCCATCGTCACCGAGGAAGGGGCGCTCGTGGCGCCGTACGAACCGGGGTTGCGAGCCGCGATGGATCGCCGGAATGCGCGCCGCGCCGAGGCCGCCTCCGAGGCCGGCGCCGCTCCCGCAGCCACCGCCGCGCCCGCCCCGTCCGCCTGATGGCGACCGCCGTTCTCGATCGCGGCAGCACGCGCCTCGTGGTCGAGGCATCGACGGATCGTGATGCCATCCGGGCCTTCCTGGAACGCGACCGGCTGTTCGGCGCGTACGCCCTCGCCGACCTCGAGGACCGCGAGAGCAGCCGCGCGAAGTGGGGCATCGCGAGGGCCGGCGGCGAGATC
>DASSHR010000085.1:0-2821 GCA_035692745.1 Candidatus Limnocylindrales bacterium
CTCTCGACCGCCGACCGGCTGACGGTGCGGGTCGAGGACGAGCGGCTGTGCCCGCGCTTCGTGGGTCGACGGATCGATGGCGTCACGATCGGGTCCTCGCCCGACTGGGTCCAGATGCGCCTGCTGGCCGCGGGCATCCGGCCGATCAGCAACGTCGTCGACGCCTCCAACTACGTGATGGTCGAGCTCGGCAAGCCGACCCACGCGTACGACGCCGCGGCCCTCACGCGGGGGACGGACGGCAGGCTCGAGATCCTCGTGCGCCAGGCGCGCGACGGCGAGACCATCGAGACGATCGACCACGCTGTCCGCACGCTCACCCCTGACACGGTGGTGATCGCGGACGCCTCGGCGCCCATCGGGATCGCCGGCGTCATGGGCGGCGCCGGCACGGAGGTCTCCGACGCGACCACGGACGTGATCGTGGAGTCCGCGATCTTCGATCCCGTGAGCATCCGCCGGACCGCATTCCGGTATGCGCTGCGCTCGGAGGCGAGCCTGCGGTTCGAGAAGGGGCAGGAGTTCCGCCTTGCGCGACTGGGCGCCGATCGGGTGACGCGGCTCATCGTCGAATGGGCCGGCGGCCGAGCGGCTGCGGGAAGCGTGGACACGCAGCCCGACGAGCCGGGTCCGCGCCGGGTCGCGTTCCGGCCTGCCCGCGTGGACCGGCTGCTGGGCACGTCCCTTGGCGCCGACGCGCAGCGCGAGGTGCTGGCACGCGTCGGCATCGAGACAGCGGTCGCGGACGGGCCCACGGCGGTCCCGATCTCGGCAGGCGCCTCGCCATCCTCGGTCACCGCCGCGGCTGGCGAGGCCGTGGTCGCGACCGTCCCGACGTGGCGCCGCGACATCGAGATCGAGGCCGACCTCGCGGAGGAGGTGGCGCGCGTCCACGGCTACGAGCGCATCCCGCCCCGCCGCCCGCCGACGGAGATGCCGGGCTGGCGCGAGACGCCGCTCGCCGCGCGCGACGCCATTCGCGACCTGCTGGTTGGAGCCGGCTTCACGGAGGCGGTGTCGTACGCGCTTGTCTCACCGAAGCTCGACGAGACGTTCGCGTGGGCCGGCGCCGGGCACGTCGCACGCGGCGAGGCGCCGCGCGAAGGCTCGCAGATCACCGTCACGAATCCGCTTTCCGCGGACCACGCCGTGCTGCGCCAGTCGGTTGTCGGCAGCCTCGTCGAGGTCGTCGATGGCAATGCGCGGCATGGCCAGGCCGACGTCGCGTTCTTCGAGGTCGGCAAGGGCTACGGACGGGTAGGGGAGTCGCCGCGGGAATGGTGGCGGCTCGGTCTCGCGCTGGCCGGGGCCTTCGAGCCCGGCTCGTGGAACCAGCCGCGCCGGGACGCGGATCTCGACGACGCGAAGGGTGCGATCGAGCTGCTCGCTCGCCAGCTCGGTGCCGATCCGCCGAGGTACACCGCCGTGACCGACGAGCCGATCCTGCACCCGGGCCGCAGCGCCCGCGTCGAGGCCCACTTTGCGAACGGGGACATCGCGATCGCCGGCGCCGTCGGCGAGCTGCACCCGCGGCTGGTCGAGGATTGGGGCCTGCGGGTCCGCAGGGTGATCGTCGGCGAGCTGTCCGTGGCGGGGCTCGCGGGAGGCAGCCTGCCCGTCGTGCTGGCCGTGCCGCCACCGCGCGTGCCACCGGTCGAGCGCGATCTGACGGTCGACGTGCCCGATCGCGTCCCCGCGGGTGACGTCACGGCCGCGATCCACGCCGCAGGTGGTGCGCTGCTGGCCGGCGCCGCGCTCGTCGGGACGTACCGCGGTCACCCGCTCGGGCCGGACGAGCGGAGCCTGACGTACCGCCTCCGGTTCGGTGGCGGCGAGGCGCCCACGTCGGAGGCCGAGGTCGATGCCGCGATCGGTACGATCAGCGGGGTCCTGACCGCCAACCTGGGAGCACGAATCCGGGGGTAGGCCTGCTACAGTCGCCGCCGTGGACCGGATCCAGCCCTTCGACCTCGTCATCTTCCTGGCCCTGCTCGCGATGTTCATCGTGGGCTATGCGCAGGGCGTCGTCCGGCGGCTGCTCGGTCTCGGCGCGATCGTCTTCTCGCTGATCCTCGGCGCGCTGCTGCGGCAGACCGTCGGCCAGTACCTCGCCCACGAGTGGACGTCGATCATCCCGGAGTACAGCTACATGGTCGGGTTCGGGGCGGTGTTCGTGGCGTCCGCCGTGACGCTCAGCATCGGAATCCAGATCTCCTACCGGCCGGCACCGCTCTTCCCGAAGTACCCGGTCCTCGACGAGCTGCTCGGCGGCCTCCTGGGCGTGGTCGAGGGGTTCCTGTTCATCGTGGTGTTCCTGCTGATCACGGATCCGTACTTCAACCTGCAGTCGGCCAGGGATCACGTGGGCATCGGCGAGTTCGGGCTCCTGCGAACGATCCATGACCAGCTCGATCCCACCGTCGTGGCGGACGTGCTGCGGCACACGGTCATCCCGGTGATCCTCCTGCTCCTCGGCTTCCTGTTCACGCAGGACGTCCGGGACACGTTTGCGCGAGCGCTGACGGTCCTGACCGCACGGCGCTGACCAGCCCGGTCACGCTTCCGCGGGAGCTGCTCGCCGGGCCGACCCTCGATGCCGCGCGCGGGCTGCTCGGCGCACGGCTGGTCCGCGACGACGCGGGTGCCCGCATCGCCGCCCGGATCGTCGAGGTGGAGGCCTACATCGGCGAGGCTGACCGGGCTTCCCATGCCCGCTTCGGCCGGACCGCGCGCAATGCCGTGATGTACGGGCCCCCCGGCATCGCCTACGTGTACCTCGTCTACGGCATGCACGACTGCCTCAACGTCGTGACGGAGGGTG
>DASSHR010000086.1:0-3549 GCA_035692745.1 Candidatus Limnocylindrales bacterium
GGCGGCCTTCACGCGGCCGGGGAAGGCCTGGAGCCGGGCTGCGTTCGCGGCCATGCGGGCACGCAGCGCGGTGTCGGCGAGCAGGCGATCGACCGCGCCGGTGAGCTCCGCGTCCTCGAAGCCGTAGGTCGAGAGGCGGACCCCGAAGCCGGTCTCGTCGACGCGCTGGGCGTTGTCGACCTGGTCCCAGAACAGCGGCAGCACGACCATCGGCTTGCCGTGATGGAACGCCTCGGTGACGGTGTTGTTGCCGCCGTGGGTGATCACGACATCGACCTCGGGCAGGATCGCGGGCTGGGGCAGGAACCCCTCGCCGGTCATGTTCGCGTGGAGGGTGAGCTGGTCGGCCAGCGGGCCCTTCGAGACGATCAGGCGGTGGCGCGTCTGGCCCATCACGTCGACCAGGCGCTGCATCAGCCCGACATCGGCCGACCCGAGGCTGCCGAGCGACAGGTACACGAGTCCTGAGTCCTCGGCCCACGCCCGGGCGCCCGAGGCATCACGCGCATCAGCCCGCAGGTGCGCGGGCAGCTCCCACGTGTCCGAGGTCGCGCGCACGCACGACTCGAGCCGGTGCCACGTCGGCGCGAGCGGCCGCTCCCGCGGGTAGTCGGCGATCGACGGGTAGAGGTACAGGTTGAGCCACGGCGATTCGTGGATGAAGTCCGGCCCGTTTGGTCCGTACGTCAGCGCGGGCGCGCCGCGGGACTGGCAGAAGGCATCGAAGTCGGCCCACATGTCGCGCTGGGTTCGGTCGGTCTCGGCGAGGAACTCGCGCCAGCCGGCGCGCGAATCGCTCCGATAGCCGGAGGAGAACGGCGGGATCGCCGGATCCTTGATCTCCGCCGGGTTGCACGAGACGATCCGAACCCACGGCCGGCCCGACGCCGGCACCGCCGGGAACGCGACCACGTTGTCCTCGACGATCACGTCGGGCACGAGCTCGTCGATGATCTCGCGCAGCCGGTCGTCGACGTACTTCGCGCCGTCGATGAGCGCCTGCCAGGTCGGGGCCATGAACTCGCCGAGCTGCTCGATCGTGGGCTTGCGGAAGATCGGCGCGGTGTCGCGGATGAAGTCGATCCAGAACTGGCCGGGCACCTCCGGCTCCGTGGGAGCGGGGCCGAGGCGCATCAGCCGCTCCTCGAAGCCCTGCGCTTCCAGCCGACCGGCGAAGGACTCCTCGACGATGAACACGACTCGATGCCCGCGATCGCGCAGCACCTGCCCGATGCCGACGCAGTTGTTCGTCGGCCCGAACGCGCCCTCGGGGAAGAAGACGATCGTGCTCACGGCGCGCCGATTATGCGTGGATTCGGGCACCGGATCGGGGTGGTTCCGGCTCATGTCCGTTGACGGCATAAAGGCCAGGACCACATAGGTCCCGTCGCGTCGCCGCGCTGTCGCAGCACCGTCGCCGCGCTGTCGCAGCGCCGTCGCAGCACCGTCGTAGCCCCGTCGCAGCGCTGTCGCAGCGCCGTCGCCATCGCCGTCGCCGCGCCGTCGCGTCGCCGTCGCCGTCGCCGTCGCCGAATATGCCGTCAACACGCATGGGCGACGGCATGGTCGGTCGACCGGCCGATTTCACGCATATTCGCGCAGCGGGCTGCACGAGCGGGCTGCACGAGCGAGCTGCACGAGCGGGCTGCACGAGCGGGCTGCACCAGGCTGCCGCGCCGGCGTGAGGGATTGGCCCGACGTGGGACTGCCGGCGCAAGGCCCGCGATGCGTTACTCCGCCCATGCGTATGACATGGGGCATCTCTCAGATCCTGATCCTGATCGCGGTGATCTGCTTCATCCTCGCGGCCATTGGCCTCGACGTGAATGTCAGCCTCGTCGCGGTCGGGCTCGCGTTCTTCGCGGCGGCGTTCCTGGTGCCGAGCGGGGGCGTGCGCGTCCCATAAGCCAACGGGCGGCTCGAACGCCCGTGCTATGGTTCGCGCATCACTACCCCCTTGGCAGTGGTGCTCCGCGTGGTCGACCCGCTTTTCGAACGGACCGTGCGATCTGCAGTTCGCGTTCGGGAAGTCTTGGAGGTCATCATGGCCACCGGAACCATCAAGAAGGTCATCGCCGATCGCGGCTTTGGCTTCATCACTGCCGACGATGCGAAGGACTACTTCTTCCATCGCGACAGCCTCGATCGATCGCTCGACTTCGACCGCCTCACCGGCGGCGAGAAGGTCCAGTTCGAGATCGAGCAGGGTCCCAAGGGCCCTCGCGCACGCCAGGTCCAGGCCGCGGTCTGACCGCAGCTCGGGCCGTGGGTCAACCGCGGTCCGGCGACCAAGCGTTCCAGGCGACCCGCCTCGTGCGGGTCGCCTTTCTTCTTGCCCGCGGGGGTCGTCGTGCGGATGCAACACCGCCGCAACCGTCGGCCGACCGCCGGTGTATCGCGGTTGTGGCCCGCGACCGGCGACCATGGTCGGTTCGAGGAGGTGGCACATGACCACCACGACCCCCACGATGACCCGGACGTCCGAACATGCGATGTCCGATCAGCAGCTGCTCGCGCTCGAGCGACAGTATTGGGACGCGCTCAAGGACCGAGACACCCGGACGGTCGGTCGCCTGACCGCCGAGGACTCCACGGTCGCCGGCGCCAGCGGCGTGTCCGGCCTGGACTCGCGAGCGATCACGAAGATGATCGAATCCGCGACGTACCGGATCCGCGACTACCGGATCGACGCGCAGTCGGTTCGCATGAACAAGCTGTGCGACGACGTGTACTCGATCGCCTACGGCGTGCACGAGGACATCGATGTCGACGGCCGTGACGTCAAGCTCGACGCGTTCGACACCTCGGTGTGGAAGCGCGACGACAACGGTTGGACGTGCGTGCTGCACACGGAGTCCCTTGCCGGCGACGCGTTCGGTCGAGACCGGACGCCGGGCCAGATCCGCCGGTAGCGGTAGCCAGATCCATTTCAGTAGGGAGCACCAAGCTTCCCGCCTCGGTCCCGCAATCGCGACCAACCCCGCGGTTGCGGGACCGCTTTGTTACGCTCGCCGACGCGCCGGGAACGAGGCGCACCCATCAAGAGCGGGTGAGAGCGCTGGCTCGTCGACCCCGCAGCAACCGACCGGGACCCTCAACCGGCACGGTGCTCCCGCCAGCATCGATGGAGATCGAGGCATGTTCCGACTACCGTGGCGGCGCAAGCGCGCCCGACCAACCCTGCCCGAAGGCCTGCGCTGGTGCGAGGTCTGCGGCGAGCCCAGAGGTCGGACGCCCGACGGCCGCGTGTCGGCCTGCTGGTGCTCCGGCCTGATCTGCAACGGCTGCGACGAACGGATTCGGCGGCCGATCAGCGACTTCTACGACGCCAGCGGGCCGAGCGGTCGCTGGTGGCACGTCTCGTGGTTCGAGGCGCAGGGACACACCTTTGCTTGCGCCCGCACCCATCCGGAGGCGACGGGGTTCGTCACCCTCGAGCCGGACCCGGATGTCCGCGCCTACCAGGAGGCCATGACTCGGCGATCGCTGGCGGAGATGGATCGCAACCGCGAAGCTCGGGACGCGCTCGACGACGACGGGCCAACCATC
>DASSHR010000087.1:0-3086 GCA_035692745.1 Candidatus Limnocylindrales bacterium
CACCACGAACCCGGTCATCGACTTCATGCCCGACCAGCGGGACATGGAGGACAAGGGCGGCACGATGCGGCTCGGGCTGTACCCCGCCAAGCTCACGCCCGGCTCGAAGGCCGCCGAGGCCTATGGCCAGGAGGTCATCTATGAGCGGCACCGCCACCGTTTCGAGGTGAACAACCAGTACCGCCAGCAGCTCGAGGCTGCGGGCATGCTCCTGTCCGGCCAGTCGCCCGACGCCCGGCTCGTCGAGATCGTCGAGCTCGAGAACCATCCGTGGTTCGTCGCCTCGCAGTTCCACCCGGAGTTCAAGTCCCGCCCGGAGCGGCCGCATCCGCTGTTCGACGGCTTCGTGAAGGCCGCGATGCAGCCGCACCCGCCCGTCCGGCACCACCAGCCGGTGATGGAGCCGCAGGCCGCGCCCCAGATCATCGAGGTCGCGCCCAAGTCCTGAGCTCGCCGCGCGGCGCTCACGTCGGCGCTCAGGTCGGCCCTCAGGTCGGCCCTCAGGTCGGCGATGCACGCCATATGTTCACAACGAAGGCTTGGTGGACCACGAGGGCCGTCGTCGCGCCGCGTCGGCGACGCTTGCGCCCGACGCTGAGCGTGACGCACGCTGCGACAAGGTCGTGCACGCCGCCGCTGGAGGCGATTCGATCACGTTGATGGCGTGGAAGGCGCCATTCTGAACATGGTGCGTGCATCCGGTCGCGCATGGCTCGCTGCAAGGCGCGATCCGCGACCGGCGAGCATCATGGGTCGTCCGATGTTCGAGTACGCCGCGCTGGTGGACGCCCCCGTCCAGCGCTTCACCGGAATCGTGACCGGGCCCGATCCCGACGACGAGATCGTGCTGCCGATCGTCGCTGCTGCCGCCGCGACCACGCCCGCAATCGCAGCGCCGGCGGTCCTGCCGGCCGAGGCCACGCCGATCGAGCCTGACGCCTCGCCTGCGTCCTTGGCTGCAGCGGAGCCGGTCGTTTCGGCCGAGCCAATCGATTCGGCCGAGCCAATCGATCCGGCCGAGCCGGTCGTTGCACCGGAGCCGGTCGTTGCACCGGAGCCGCTCGTTGCGCCGGAGCCGGTCGAGGACGTCCACCGGCACGCTCCGACCGAGCTGTTTCCAGCGATCCAGCCCGCGTTCGCGCCGTCATCGGTGCCGAGCGCGTCCCCGAACGTCCTGCCGGCACTCGTCGGCGTCGCGGTCGCGGGCATCACCGCGATGTGGTGGCTTCGCCGGGAATCACACGACCGCGGTCGATAGGTCGTTCGGACGGCCGGCTGCCTTCGCGCCTCGGGTCGCATCGCGGTGCGCGGACTAAGATTCGGGCACTCCACCAACTGACCGACCCGCATCGGAGCCCCGAGCATGAAGCTCTTTCTCGACACCGCCGACATCGAAGAAATCCGCACCGTCAACGCCTGGGGCGTGCTCGACGGGGTCACGACCAACCCGACGCTGTTCGGCAAGGTCAAGGGCATGACCTATGACGAGGTCCTCAAGCTCATCTGCGGCATCACCAAAGGCCCGGTCTCAGCCGAGGTGGTCGCCGACGACGTCGAGGGCATGCTCAAGGAAGGCCGGCACTTCGCGAAGCTGGCGGACAACATCTACGTCAAGGTCCCGATGTCCGAGAACGGCCTCGAGGCGATGGCGCGGTTCAAGGCCGAGGGCATCAAGACCAACTGCACGCTCATCTTCTCCGCCAATCAGGGCCTGCTGGCCGCGAAGGCGGGCGCGTCCCTGCTGTCGCCGTTCGTCGGCCGGCTCGATGACATCAACGAGGAGGGCATGACGGTCATCCGCGAGCTCGTCGAGATCGTCACGATCCACGAGATCGAGACCGAGGTCCTGACCGCCTCCGTGCGCCATCCGCGCCACGTCACCGATGCCGCGCTCGCCGGCTCGCACATCGCGACGCTGCCATTCAAGATCTTCCAGCAGATGGTCCACCACCCGCTGACCGACAAGGGCATCGTCCAGTTCAAGAAGGACTGGGAGACCGCTCGCGCGACGGCCGACGCGAACGCGAAGCAGTAGCTCCGCGCGCCGGACTGGCTGCCGCGCCGGCGCCCGCGCCGGGCCCTGCGCCTGGGTAGCTCGCTACCGCGCGACGAAGCGGTGCAGCCGCCGAAAGGTCGGGCGGAAGCCGAGCCCGCGCCATGAGCGGTCGGCCTCGAGGTTCGTGGAGCGCCAGTCGGTCGCAATGACCGAATAGCCGGCATCGCGCGCCCACGCGAGGACCGTCTCGCCGAGCGCCGTGCCCGCGCCCAGGCCGCGCGCCTCCGGCAGCACCGCGGCGTAGCCCAGGAAGCCGGCGCTGGCGGGCCGGATCAGGCTGTTGTTCGAGCCCGAGACGCCGAGGTCGCAGGCGGTCGCCGAGCCGACGACCTTGCCGTCGTGCTCCGCGACGAAGTTCGTATACGTCGGGTTGTCGAAGTCCTCGAGGAGCTCCTGCTCCACCGCATCGACCGGCTGGATCGGGACGGGCGAGAACAACGGCGACAGCTGGCTGTGCCGCGGCAACACGAGCTCGAGCTCGGCCATCGCGGGAATGTCGGCGCGGGTCGGGCCGCGCACGACGAGCTCCGCCCTGGGCACGACGCCGAACGATGCGGGTGGGACCTCGCGCACGGCATGGAGCTGCTGCTGCCCGAAGTCGAGGCTGAACCACGCATCGACCAGGGGCACATCGGTCGCGGGAACGAGGACGTGGTGGTTGTTCCGGCCTTCGGCCATCCACGCCGCTGCGGCGACGCCGTAGAGCTGGCGGACGACCGACGGATGATCTGCGGCGTGTCCGGCCGGTTCCATCCACACGTTCGGGCCCCACAGGTCCGCGTTCTTGCCGATCCCGACGAGGTACCCGGCGACCGTTTCGCCGCGCACGGCCGTCCAGGCGGACGATCCCTCGACGGCGAGCAGCTTCTCGATCTCCTTCCGGGCGGCCGCGGAGTCCTCGTAGGCGGGATCGAGCAGCGGCTCGGCGAGCCGGTGGCGCCGGTGGCGGTCGGCGAGGAGCGCCGCGGCGGCCTCGAGGTCGCCGGGCTCGAAGGCGCGGACGGATAGGGAGTTGGTAGGCATGGGCCGG
>DASSHR010000088.1:0-4833 GCA_035692745.1 Candidatus Limnocylindrales bacterium
GCTGGACCTCATCCCGACCGCGCTCGTGCCCGACGGCGCGCGCCTGTACCCGGTCGGCCGGCTGGACCTCGATTCGGAGGGGCTGATCCTGCTCACCAACGATGGCGCCTGGGCGGATCGCATCCTGCATCCGCGGTTCGGCGTCGAGCGGGAATACGCGGTTGCGCTCGCGACGCCGCTCACGGCGGAGCAGGCGAGCCTCCTGCGCGCCGGCATCAGGCTCGAAGAGGGCGTCGCCCTCCTCGCCGCGCCGCTCCGGCCCGCGACCGTGGTGGAGACCCGGCAGCTCGCCGCGACGATGGACCCACCGCCGGACCCGTCGCTCGCCTGGTATCGCGCCACGCTGGCCCAGGGCTGGAAGCGCCAGCTGCGCCGGATGTTCGGCGCGATCGATGCGCCGATCCACCGGCTCGTCCGGGTCCGTGTCGGCACGGTCCGGCTGGGCGATCTGCCTTCGGGCAGGGCGCGGCACCTGAAGAACCCGGAGGTCAAGGGCATCGGCGCGCCGCCGACCGCGGCCGCACCCACGCGACGTGCGCCGACGAAGCGACCGCCGAGGCGCTAGGGGCGCGAACAGGCATCGTGCGCATGACGATGCAGGGAATAGTTAAGGCAGGACTTGACTGTCGGGCGACCTCCGTGCGATAGTTAAGTCAATGCTTCACCAATACCCGAGCATCGACCCCGTCCTGCAGGCCTTGGCCGACCCAACGCGTCGGCTGATCGTCGAACGGCTCGGGGAGGGCCCGGCAAGCGTCAAGCAGCTCGCGGCGCCGCTGCCGATGTCGCTCGCGGCAGTCATGCAGCACCTCCAGGTGCTCGAGCGGGCCGGCCTGGTGAAGAGCGAGAAGCGTGGTCGAACGCGGGTCTGCGAGCTGGATGTCGCCCGGCTCGACACGCTCGACGCGTGGATCGCCGAGCGCAAGCGGACCTGGGAGCGTCGCTACGACCGCCTGGGCGAGATCTTGAAGAAGGAGACCTGATCGATGCAGCAGCCAACCGTCGTCCACGGCCAGTTCACGGTCGAGCGCGAGTACCCCGTGCCGCCCGAGCGCGTCTTCGCGGCGCATGCCACCGCGGACGCGAAGATCAGCTGGTTCGCCGTCCCGGACCACGAGTTCATCGACGAGATCGAGGAGTTCACCCTCGACTTCCGCGTTGGCGGCATGGAGCGCCTCGTGGCGCGCCTCGCGAACGGCGGACAGATGATCCTGGAGACGCGCTACTGGGACATCGTGCCGAACGAGCGCATCGTGGCGACCTATGACGTGGTCATCCGCGGACGGCGACTGTCCGTGTCGCTGTGGAGCGTGCAGCTGTACGCCACCGCGGAGGGCACGAAGCTGGTGACGGTCGAGGACGGCGCCTTCCTTGACGACCTCGATGCCGCCGACCAGCGCCGCAAGGGCGTCACGTACGACTACGAGAACCTGGCCACCTACCTCGAGCGCACCCCGGCCACGGCAGGCGCAAATACGTCGAGATGATCGCGACAGGGTGAGACTTGACGGGACACGAGGTCACACCTAGGTTCACCCGGTGCCCGCATTCGCCGCCGATCCGACGATCCGTCGCCAGGTGATGTCGGCCGCGCGGGAGGTGCTTGCGGAGGACGCTGCGGCGCCGATCGTGGCGATCGCCCGTCGCGCCGGCGTCTCCAGGGCCACGTTCTACCGACATTTCGGGTCGCGCACCTCGCTCTTGCGCAGCGTCGAGGTCGAGCCCCAGCCGGCCGCCGAAGCGCGGATTCTTGCCACCGCGAAGGACATGCTGATTCGCCACTCGCTGGATGAGCTCTCGATGGAGGAGCTCGCCGCGGCCGCGGGTGTGTCGCGGGGAACCCTGTACCGGCTGATTCCCGGCAAGGTGGCCCTCCTGCGCCGGCTCATCGAGGTGTACTCGCCGTTCGAGTCGATCCGAACCATCGTCCTGCAGCATCGGCACGACCCACCGGAGGTGGTGTTCCCGTTGATCGGCCGGGCGATCGTCGGAGTCGCCGGCGAGCGACAGGGCCTGATGCGGGCCATCTTCCACGAGGTCACCGGCGGTACCGAGCCCGCGATCGCCAGCATGCACCCCGTGTTCGCGGCGACGCTTGGTGTGCTCGCCGAGTACCTTGAGGAGCAGATCGCGCAGGGCCGGATTCGCCGGATGCACCCGATCCTGGCCCTGCAGGCACTGATCGGGCCGGTGTTCTTCCATCTGATGACGCGACCCGCTCTCGACAGGATCATCGACCTGCCGATGGAGCCCGAGCCCGCCGTCGAGCATCTGGTTGCGACCGCGCTGGCGGGACTCCGCGCATGATCGGCGCCGGTGTGGCTCCGATGGCCAGGCCCGCGGTGGAGGCGCTCGGGCTCCGGAAGGCCTTCGGGTCGATCACTGCCGTGGACGGCATCGACCTCGCGCTGGAACCCGGGCGGATCTACGGGATGCTCGGCCCGAACGGGGCCGGCAAGACCACCCTGATCCGGCTGCTCGCCGGCCTTGCCCGCCCGACCGCCGGCGAGGCGCGCATCCTCGGCACGCGGATGCCGAGCCGCGAGGCACTCGCGTCGATCGGCTACATGCCCCAGTCCGAGGCGATCTACCCCGAGCTGTCGGTCGGCGAGAACCTCGGGTTCTTCGCTCGCCTCGAAGGCCGCGCCGGCAAGGCGGCCATCGATCGGGTGCTCGACCTCGTCGAGCTCAGCGGCCGCAAGGGAGCGCCCGCCCTGGAGCTGTCGGGCGGGATGCGCCGCCGGCTCTCACTTGCGTGCACGCTCGTGCACGAGCCGAAGGTGCTGTTCCTCGACGAGCCCACGGTCGGCGTGGATCCGGCGCTGCGCGTCCAGTTCTGGACCCATTTCCGGCGACTGGCGGCAGCAGGCACCACGATCCTCGTCGCGAGCCACGTCATGGACGAGGCCGATCGATGCGACGAGCTGCTGTTCGTCCGCGACGGCAAGGTCATCGGCCGGGGCACCGGGGCGGAGCTGCGCCAGCGGGCGGGTGTCGACGACCTCGAAGCGGCGTTCCTGATCATGTCCGGCCTCGACCCGGAGGGCCGCCCCATTGCCCCCGCGGCCGGCAAGCCTCAGGCGGGCGGCAGCGCGGACGGTGCCGCGTGAGCCTGTCCCGCATCCTCGCGGTCGCTCGCCGGGTCGCGCAGGGCTTCCGGCGCGATGAGCGGACGCTCGGGCTGATGTTCGTTGCGCCGCTCGTGATCACCGGCCTGCTCGGTTGGGTGATGCGCGACCAGACCGACACGGTCGTCGACGTCGTCGTCGTGAACGATGCGGGCCTGATCGGAGATCGCATCGTCGCGGCGCTGGAGACCGCCGCAGCCGATCCGGCAAATCACGTCGCCATCGCGGGGGTCGTCGCCGACGAGGCGGCGGCCGAGGCCAGCATCCGCGACGGCTCGGGCGATCTCGCGATCGTCATTCCGGATGACCTCCTGGCAGCGGTCACCTCGGGCCAGCGCCCGACCCTGACCGTCATCTCGGCGGGCATCGAGCCGGCCGCGGAGGCGGGCAACTTCGGGACGCTCCAGTCCGTCATGGCCGGCGTCGCCGCCGAGCTCGTGCCGCCGGGTGGCACGCCGCCGCTCCTCCCGAAGATCGAGCACGAAACGGTCTTCCTGTCGCCGGACGCCGACCAGGTCGACGTCTTCGCCCCGATCTTCCTCGGCTTCTTCGGCTACTTCTTCGTGTACATCCTCACCGGCATCAGCTTCCTGCGGGAGCGGGTGGGCGGCACGCTCGAGCGCCTGCTCGCGACGCCCGTGACGCGCGGCGAGATCGTGCTCGGCTACAGCCTCGGGTTCGGGATCTTCGCGACCCTCCAGGTGCTCCTGCTCTCGGCGTTCATCCTCAACTCGGTGACGACGCCCGTGCTGGGCCCGATCCCGGCGTTCACCATCGGGCTCGGGGTGAGCTCGGCGGGCTCGGCGTGGATTGCGATCGTGATGGCGCTCCTGCTCTCGATCGGGGCGGTGAACCTCGGCATCTTCCTGTCCACGTTCGCGCGGACGGAGCTCCAGATCATGCAGTTCATCCCACTCGTGATCGTCCCGCAGGGCCTCCTCAGCGGCCTGCTGTGGCCGGTCGAGCGACTGCCTGACGCGCTGCAGGTGATCGCCCACCTGCTGCCACTGACCTACGCCGTCGAAGGCCTTCGAGCGGTGATGCTCAAGGGCGCGGACCTGTCATCGAACGTCGTCCAGGTCGACCTGGCGGTGCTCGCCGGCGTCGCGCTGATCTTCGTGCTGCTCGCGTCGCTGACCATCAAGCGCGAGGTCGTGTAGGTCGCGATCGGACGCGGGACAGGACCCGCGCCGCCCCTCGTACCCTAGTCCGCGAACGGAACCACGAGCAGCCTGATCCCGGGCTTGCCGGGCTCGGCATACAGGAACGCATAGGCACGGCCGGCGGCCGTGATCTCGAGGGCGGCCTGCGCGACCGGGCTGCTCTTGCACGTCTCGATCGCGCCCGGCTCGTCCGACGCGCGGTGGATGGTCAGCGTGTGGGAGCCGGGTTCGACGACGAGGGGGTTGCCGACGGGCTGACCGACGGGGTGGCCGACGACGGCCTCGAAGTCAGGATCCGGAAACGTGCCCCGCAGGCAGTAGTTGCCGACGCTCGCGTAGAACGTCGATCGCTGGAAGTCCGCCGCGGGCAGGCCGTCGTAGCTGCTCACGAGGAGCCCGGCATCGGGCAATGCCTGCGGAACGTTTGCGCCTGCTCCGTCGGGATGGCTGTCGAGCGCCACCCGCATGCGCGCCCCGAACCCGTCGGACGGGCCCAGGATGAAGGTTGCGCGGCTGCCGGCCACGATCGAGACGTCGGCGGC
>DASSHR010000089.1:0-4251 GCA_035692745.1 Candidatus Limnocylindrales bacterium
GCCGCCGAGGCGCTCGCGATGGCGCGCGCACAGCCGCTGACCCCGGCGGCCTTCCGCGATGCGACCGGGACGAGCCGGAAGTTCGTGCTCGCGATCCTCGAGGACCTCGATCGGCGCCAGGTCCTCGAACGGACGGACGCCGGCCACGTGCCGGGTCCGCGGGCGCCACGGCCGTGAGCGGCGGCAGCGGCAAGCGGCTCGCCGAATCCCTGCGTGGCGCCGACGTGACCGGGATCGTGCTGGCCGGTGGCCGCGCGCGGCGATATGGCGCCGACAAGCTGGCCGAACCCATCGCCCACGGAACCCTGCTGGGGCGCGCGATCGATGCCGTTTCCGTGGTCGCCGCGGAGATCGTCGTGGTCGGTGCGCCGCGTGCGCTGCCCGAGAGCCCGGGCGTCCCGATCCGGCTCGTATCGGACCCCGAGCCGTTCGGTGGCCCCCTTCAGGCGCTCGCCGGCGCCCTTGCCGCCACCGGAACCCCGCTCGCGATCGTCGTTGCCGGCGACATGCCCTCGCTGGTGCCGGAGGTTCTGGCGTTGCTCGTGCATACGCTGATCGCGACAGCTGATGCCGACGCCGCGATCCTCGTCGACCCCGGCGATCCGCTGCGCCGCCAGCCGGTGCCGCTCGCGATTCGGACCGGGTCGGCCCTCGCGGTCGCGCGCGCGTCGCTCGATGCCGGCGACCGCTCGCTCGTTCGGCTGCTCGGCCGGTTGCGCGTCGTGGAGATCGCCGCCGAAACGTGGCTGCGGCTCGATCCCGAGGCGCAAACGCTGGTCGATATCGACCTTCCCGACGACCTCCGCCGAGCACGGGCCGTCGCCCGCGATCAACGAATGCGCTGAAACCCCTTCCGATCGGGTGTGCGGACGGGTACGCTCTGGCCCGCAGCAACGGCAGAGCGCCGTCATCGATCGCAGGGAGGGTGATTAATGCCGCCAACGGTCATGCAGTTCTGGAACAAGCTCAACGCGAACGAGAAGATGGTGATGTACGGGGCGGGGGTGATCGTGATCGCCTTCCTGCTCGGCCTCATCGGCTCCCGCGGCTACTTCGGGGGCTACGGCTCGTACGACCTCGTCGGCGCGATCGTCGTGGCCGTTATCTACTGGCTGAAGTACTCGCCGAACAAGATCACGTGGCCAGCGCCCGTGCAGACGATCGTGCTCGTGATCACCGGCATCGCGGCGATCTTCGCGGTCCTCGCGGCGCTCGGCTGGCTCGGCTTCTTCGCCCTCGACCTGTTCGCCATCGCGGTGCTGGTGAACGCGGTCGGCGCCGTGATGATGGCCTGGTTCGCCTACAAGGAATACCAGGCGATGCCGAAGACCGCGGCCCCCACGCCGCCGGCGCCGCCGGCCCCGCCCGCGGCCTGACCCGCGCTCGCTCCAGCTGCCCAACGACGGGCCGGGCTCACCCCCGGCCCGTTTCGTCTTCCTTCGACTTGAGCCCGATCCCGTTGACAAGCGCGCCCAGGCCCAGCAGCACGGCACCCACGAGCACCGCGACGTGGAATGCGTCCGCCGAGGCGGCGCGCGCCGCTGCCGCGAGCGCTGCCGGCGCGTTCGCCGGGGGCGGGTTCAGCGCCTGGTAGGCATCCCGGATCTCGGGTGAGCTGGGATCGATGCCCGGCGCGGCAGCCCCCAGCGCGGAGTAGAAGGCTCCGCTCACGGCGATGAACACGGCCGCGGCGAGGAGCGGCTGGCCGACGCGGGACAGCGCGTTGTTGATCGCCGACGCGAGGCCCGCGTTGCGTGCCGGCACGGAGTTCATGAGCCCCGTCGTGAGCGGCGCCACGAGCAGCGCGATCCCGACGCCGAAGATGAGCTGCGCGGGCAGCGGCCCGAGGATGACGTCGAGCGGCGGGACAAGCGTCGACAGGTCCGTCAGGGCGGCGACCCACGGCTTCGACGTCGAATCGACGAGCAGCCACCACAGCAGGCCGCCGGCCATGACGAGCGGCCCGGCGACCATGAACGGTCGCACGCCGAACCTTCCCGACAGGGTCCCGACGCGCGTGGAAAGCAGCGCCAGGAGGATCCCGGTCGGCAGCCCGACGAGGGACGCGCCGAGCGGCGTGTAGCCCAGCGTGCCCTGCAGGAACAGCGCCTGGAAGCCGGCCATCGCGTAGAGCACGCCGTAGATCAGCAGCGTCGAGAGGTTGATCGTGCTGAACGCGCGGATCCGGAACATGTCGAGCGGCACAAGCGGATGCTTCCGGCGCGCCATCAGGAACGGGAACGCGATGAGCGCGACGACGCCGATGCCGAGCGAGATGAGCGCCACCGGCTCCGACCAGTTCGACTGGTAGCCGCGCACCGCCCCGAACGCGCTGCCACCGACCGCGACCGCGGCGACGATCGCGCCGAGCCAGTCGAAGTCGCTCGATGCGGTCTCGTCGCGCGATTCCTGCATGTACGTCCAGGCCAGCCACGCGGCGAGCAGGAGCAGCGGCACGTTGATGAGGAACAGGGCGCGCCAGCCGGCGAGCTCGACGATGATCCCGCCGATCGGCGGACCCGCCGTGCCGAGCGCCGCCGTGACCGCAGCCCACAGCCCGAACGCGCGGGCGCGCTGGGCGCCCTCGAACGTGTTCGTGATGATCGCCAGCGAGCCGGGTACCAGGAGCGAGCCGGCAAGGCCCTGCAGCAGCCGCCCCAGGACGAGGAACTCCATCGACGGCGCGAGGCCGCACAGGATCGATGTCGCACCGAACCCGAGCAGGCCGATGAGGAACATCCGGCGCCGGCCGTAGTAGTCCCCGAGCGCGCCGGCGAGGACCAGGAACGCGGCCAGGGTCGCGAGGTAGCCGGACGTGACGTACGTCTGGCCCTCGAGCTTGCTCAGCAGCGTGCTCGGCAGCTCGGCGCCGATGCGCTGGAGCGCGATGTTCACGAACGTCCCGTCGAGGAAGACGATCGCGGACCCGAGCATCGCCGCGCCGAGGATTCCGCGCTGGCGAGGTGTCATCGACCCGAGTCTATCGGCGGATGCGCACTTCTCTCGGGGCCGTCATATCGGCGCCATCAGTAGCGGGCGGCCTATCCCCGTGGTGCTGCCCGGCCGGTCGCAGGAAGAGGGCGATCTCATCGACAGTGGCAGTAACGGGGGTGCCTACGGGCGCTTGCAGGGCTGAACGGCTGGCATAGGCCGCCCAGTAATGATGACGGCAGTAATGCGACCTGCACGGGGCCGGGCCGGCAACCGGCAACGGACCCGGCGGGGCCGCGGCGAGCGCGGCAAACGGCAATGGACCAGCAGCCCTCCGGCTGCCGCGAGCGCGGCTCAGTCGGGATGGGCCTTGCGGAAGCAGTCCGAGCAGTAGACCGGTCGATCCATGCGCGGCCGGAACGGCACCTGCGCCTGGTTGCCGCACTCGGAGCAGAGGACCGCGAAGTACTCGCGGGTCGGCGTCGAGCGCTCGTAGCCGCGCGGGCCGCCGAGGTCGGATGCGGAGTAGCCCGTGTCGCGGGCCGCGCGGCGGCTGGCGCGACAGCTGACGCATCGCTTCGGGTCGGAAGCGAAGCCCTTCTCGGCGTAGAAGCGCTGGTCGTCAGCGGAATGGATGAACTGCGAGCTGCAGTCCACACAGGTCAGGGTTCGATCGGCGTAGGTCACGAGAGCCTCCGGAGCGCGTGGATGTGCTTCTGCTGGTGCGGTCCGTGAAGGCTCCGTCCGGCAAGCGGAGACGGCTGGAAATGCCGACGCCGCGCGACCCTTGGTGCCGATCGGAGTCCCTTGGGCGGGGCGCACCGGAAATAGCGACCGAAGCGTACATCGGGTTCCCGGATCGGGCCTTTCGCCGGCTTGGCGCGGTTCGCGTCGCGTTCCGGACAGTTGTGCCAATCGACCTGTCACAATGGGCTGCGACCGTTCGCGCAGGCGAGCGGGGAGCAATTGGGGGCGCCCCGCTCGCCAGGCCCTCGTGCCGGGGCGGGGCTCGCGCCCACCGATGCTGGGGGAGGCCGCTACACACGCATGCTGCGACTGCTGCACACGGCAGACGTCCACCTCGGGGCCCGTCATACGGACCTCGGTGATCGTGCCGCGACGCAGCGGGAACGGCAATTCGCCGCGTTCGTCGCGACCGTCGACCTCGCGCTTGCCGAGAAGGTCGATCTCGTCCTCATCGCGGGCGACCTCTTCGACTCGAACGTGCAGCCGCGCCGTTCCGTGGAGCGCGCCGCCGCGCAGCTGAAGCGCCTCGTGGACGCGCGAATCCGCATCGTGATCGCGCCCGGCACCCACGAC
>DASSHR010000090.1:0-3668 GCA_035692745.1 Candidatus Limnocylindrales bacterium
GAGGAGCTCCGCGTCCGTGAGCTTGACGCCCGGGGACTCATCGCGATCGTCGTACAGGATCTCGCGGCCCGCGCTCGCGGCGAGGGTGTGCAGCGCCTCGGCCGCCTCGAGGACCTTCGGATTTCGTGCCGCGCCGATCGAAACGAGATGCGCCGCGTACGGCGCCACCTCGTCGGGCCACGCGATGCCCTTCTCGTCATGGTGGGCCTCGACGATGCACGCCACGTTCCGGCCCAGCCCGATGCCATACGAACCCATCACGATCGGGTGGCGCTCGCCGTCCTCGCCCAGGTACATCGACCCGAACGCGTCCGTGAAGTCCGTGCCGAGCTTGAAGATGTTGCCGACCTCGATGCCGTTGCGCAGCTTGACCGGCGAGCCGCACTGCGGGCACGGATCGCCTTCGCGGGCGTTCGTGATCTCGGCGATGTGGTCCGGCGAGTAGTCGCGCGGCACGTTCACGTTCTTCACGTGCCAGCCGATCCGGTTCGCGCCGGCGACGAGGTTCGGTGAGCGGGCAACGAGCTCGTCGACGACGACGATGGAGTCGCGGGCGCCGATCGGCGAGCCGTACCCCGCCTCCATGCCCCGCGCCTTGATCTCCTCGACCGTTGCCGGGCGGAGGCCCTTGCGCGCCTTCACGAGGTTGACGAGCTTCGTCTCGTTGACGTCGTAGTCGCCGCGGACGATCGCTGTCACGAACCGGCCGTCGCCGGTCACGAAGAACGCCGCCTTTGCGGTCTTCGACTTCGGGATGCCGAGGAACGCCGCGAGCGCGTCGATCGTCGTCGCGTTCGGCGTCTCGACGTCCTCCATCGGCAGGAGATCCTCGGGCGCCGGGTCGGGCTTGCGGACCTCCGCGATCTGCTGGTTGTCCGCGAAGTCGCAGTTGTCGCACAGGACGAGGGTGTCCTCGCCGAAGTCGTTGACGACCATGAACTCGTGCGCTCCGCGGCCGCCCATGATCCCGACGTCGGAGCGGACCGCGATCGCGTCGAGGCCCAGCCGCTCGAAGATCCTCTCGTACGCAATGCGGTGCTGCTCGTAGCTCACGTCGAGCCCGGCGTCATCCAGGTCGCAGGAGTACGAGTCCTTCATCACGAACTCGCGGACGCGGATGAGGCCGCCACGGGCGCGCGGCTCGTCGCGGAACTTCGTCTGGAAGTGATAGATGATCATCGGCAGCTGGCGGTAGCTCTGGACGATGTCGCGAAGCAGGATCGCGACGACCTCCTCGTGGGTCATCGCGATGACCATCTCCCGCTCGCCGCGGTCCTTGAACCGCACGAGCTCCGGCCCGATCTTCGCGTATCGCCCGCTCTCCTTCCACACCTCGGCCGGATGGATGACGGGCATCTCCATCTCCTGGCCGCCGATCGCGTTGATCTCCTCACGGATCACCTGCTCGACGCGATCGCTGACCCGCTTGCCGAGTGGCAGCAGCGAGTACAGGCCCGCGCCGAGCTGGCGCAGGTAGCCGGCGCGGAGCAGCAGTCGATGCGACGGCATCTCGGCCTCGCCGGGATCGTCGCGCAGGGTCGTGAAGAACAGCTCGCTCAGGCGCATGGGACGCGAAGGATAACTTCTGCCAAGCGCCGCGGCGGTCGAGGCGCGCGCGAGGCGCCGGGGAGCACCGGAGCGAGCGCACGCTCGAGGTGCGTGAGCGAGGAGCGCAGCCGGCAACGCACCGCCCGGCCGACCCCTGCGGCAACGCACGCCTGAGCCGCCCGGCCCGACGACTGCTAGCCTCGCAGCCGTGCCTGACGGCCTCAGCCCCCTCCTGATCCTGGTCCTGCTGCTGGCCGTCGGATTCGATTACATCAACGGCTTCCACGACACCGCCAACGCCATCGCCACGTCGGTGTCGACCCGGGCGCTCCGGCCCAGCCACGCCATCCTCATGTCGGCTGCGGCCAACTTCCTCGGCGCGCTGACCGGCACCGCGGTCGCCAAGACGATCGCGTCCGGTATCGCCACGACGCCCTCCGGCGATGATGGGCAGATCGTGGTCGCAGCCGCGCTCATCGGCGGCATCGCGTGGAACCTCCTCACGTGGCGGCTCGGGATCCCGTCGTCATCGAGCCATGCCCTCATCGGCGGCCTGATCGGTGCGGCGATCGGCGCGGCAGGGCCGCAATCCCTGAACGGCCAGGGGATCTTCGACAAGGTCATCTTCCCGCTCGTCGCCTCGCCGATTCTCGGTCTCGTCATCGGATTTGCCTTGATGGTCGTCCTGCTGAATGTCTTCCGGCGCGCGCATCCGCGGAGGCTCAACGAGCAGTTCCGGCGACTCCAGGTCGTCTCCGCGGCGTACATGGCGTTCAGCCACGGCTCGAACGACGCGCAGAAGACGATGGGCATCATCACCCTGGCCCTGTTCGCCGGCGGCGTCATCGCCGAGCCGACCGTTCCACTGTGGGTCATCCTCACCGCCGCGAGCGCGATCTCACTCGGGACGGCGGTCGGCGGCTGGCGGATCATCAAGACGATGGGCCAGAAGGTCGTGAAGCTGGACCCGGTCCACGGGTTCGCGGCCGAGACGACGGCGGCGACGATCATCATCGGCGCGTCGCACTTCGGGATGCCGGTCTCCACGACGCACGTCATCTCATCCGCGATCATCGGCGTCGGCTCGAGCGACCGGTTCTCCGCCGTGCGCTGGGGCGTGGCCGGCAACATCGTCATCGCCTGGGTGCTGACGATCCCCGCCTCTGCATCCGTCGCGTGGTTGTCGTGGGAGCTGCTCAGCCGCATTCTCTAGCGGCTCGCGGGCGGTCAGGCCGGACGGCGCAGCACGTAGCCGATGCCGCGCACCGTCTGGACGAGCGTCGGGCGGGCGGGATCCACCTCGATGGCACCGCGCAGCCAGTGCACATGCACGTCCACGGTCCGCGTCTCGCCCGCGTAGTCGTAGCCCCAGACGCGCTCCAGCAGCTGGTCACGCGAGACCACCTGGCCGGCGTTGCGCAGCAGGAACGCGAGGAGCTCGAACACCTTCGGCTTCATCGGGACCTCGGCGCCGTCACGGAGCACGCGATGGCCGGCGAGGTCGACCCGAACCGGGCCGAGGTCGAGGAGCGGCGGCAGCGGCGCGCCCGACCGCTCACCGCGCCGCAGGACGGCCCGGATGCGCGCCGACAGCTCGCGGAACGAGAAGGGCTTCGTGACGTAGTCGTCGGCGCCGAGCTCCAGCCCGACGACCTTGTCGACCTCGGCGTCACGGGCCGTGAGCATCACGATGGGCACGGACGAGTCCGCGCGAATCGCCCGCGTGACCTCCAGCCCGGACAGCTCCGGCAGCATCAGGTCGAGCAGAACGAGGTCGGGCTGGTCGGCGCGGAACCGCTCGAGCGCCGCTCGTCCGTCGCCGGCCTGGACGGCGCGGAATCCATCCGCTTCGAGGGATTCCGCCAGCGTCTCTCGGAGCGTCGGCTCGTCTTCCACGACGAGGATCGTCTTCGGCACGCCTCCGAGTCTACGGAGGATTGTTAACGCCGAATTGGTTGGCCGCCGAGCCTCAGCCCTTGGGCTGCTTCATGTAGTACTCGGTGAACGAGCGGCACTTCCCCGCGGCGTCGAACTCGAGGAGCCAGTTGTTGAAGTACCGGCGCTCGACCGTCGCCTGCGTCGCATCCGTGAAGTACGTGCACGTCCCGATGGCGACCGCC
>DASSHR010000091.1:0-1754 GCA_035692745.1 Candidatus Limnocylindrales bacterium
GCCGTGGAAGGCCGTGCGAGCCAGCCGCGAATCGCGCGCCCGTCGGTCGGGAATGCTGCACGAAGCAACGTCCGATGGGCCGCGACCCGCCGTCGGTTCGTGCTGCTATCGGCGATCACGAGCCACTGCGCAACGTTTGCCGGGCGCCATTCAAGCGGCGCCGCAATGGTTGCCGCGAGTCGACGCCGCCGATCGGCCGTTCCGAGCAGGGCGTTCACATCAGCCAGCTCGGTCTTCAGCTCGATGAGCAGGAGCGTTGCGGTGCCCGCGTGCCACGCGATCAGGTCGACGACGCCACGCTCACCGAAGTGATTGAACGAGACTTCCGGCCGAACCTCCCAGCCGGAAGCGACGAGCAACCTTGTCACCGCCTCGGCCATGCCCGCGTGCCGCGATCCGAGGACCCGATCGACCTCGGCTCCGCGCCAGGTGGCCCCGAGCACGACCCGGACCTCCAGGACGCCGCCAACCCGGCGGATCTTGCCGACCGGCACGGAGGCGAGGTCACCGCGCTCCATCTCGGAATATGCGGACAGGGAGATTCCGGCACGTTCCGCCACGTCCTGACTTCGAAGTCCGAGTCGAAGGCGCAAGATCCGAAACAGCCGTCCGAGCGCGATGTCGTCCACGCCGCGATGGTGAGCGCCACCGCTTACGCCGCGGTTATCCCGCCGCCGTGCGTCCCACGAAGCGGCCGAAGCCGCGGGTGCCGACGAAGGTCCCATCCCGGATGACAGGCCGCCCGCGGACGAACACGGACCGCACGGCGCCGGCGAGCTCGAGCCCCTCGTAGGGCGTGTAGTCGCTCGTGTGGTGGAGGTCGGCGGCGCGCACCGTCCGCCGCGCGGAGGGGTCGAACAGCACGAGGTCGGCGTCGCGGCCGACCTCGATCGCGCCCTTGCGCTCGAGGCCGAAGAGCCGCGCCGGCGTCGTCGACAGCACGTCGACCATGCGCTCGATGGCCAGCCGCCCGCGCGCGACCCCGAGCCCGTACGCGATCGACATGAGCGTCTCGATCCCCGGAGCGCCGTTCGAGACCTTGTCGAACGAGACGCCATGGAGCGCCTCGGCCTTCTCGACCGCCATGCGATCCGGCACGTGATCCGTCGCGACCAGGTCGAGATCGCCGGCGGCGAGGCCGACCCACATCGCGTCCTGATCCGCGTCGGAACGAAGCGGCGGCGAGATGACGGCGCCCGCGACCACGGCCGGATCAGGCGAGGCGTACCGGGCGGCCGTGAGCGCCAGGTAGTGCGGGCATGTCTCCGCGTGCGCGCGCACGCCTGCCGCCTTCGCGTCGCGCACCTGCGTGAGCGCCGCAGCGGACGACAGGTGCACGACGTGCACGGGCGCGCCCGTGGCATGCGCGAACGCCATCGCGCGATGCGTGGCGACCGCCTCGGCCTCCGTCGTCCTGGTGGTGGCGTGGAACTGCGGCGCGGTGTCGCCGCGGGCGAGCGCGCCCGCAACCGCGGCGTCGATCAGGACGGGGTCTTCGCAGTGCACCTGGAGCATCCCGCCGCGGGCCGCCAGCACCGCCATCGCGTCGTAGATCCGGCGGTCGTCGAGGCGGAAGTCGAACACCATGAACGCCTTCGCGGTGGACACGCCCTCGTCGACCATCGCCGGCAGCTCGGCGACGGGATCGTCCATCCGGCCCGAGATCGCGAGGGAGACGGCGTAATCGACCGCTGCATCCTGCTCCGTGGCCGCGCGCCACTCGCGGAGTCCGGCGATCAGCGACCGCTCCGCGG
>DASSHR010000092.1:0-26417 GCA_035692745.1 Candidatus Limnocylindrales bacterium
GTGAACCGCGGCTTCCGGCTGAACCAGCAGCTGTACGTGACGATGCAGGGTCCGTCCGAGCTCGGCCTGTCCGGCCGCCTGTCCGACTGGGACCGCACCGAGGACCTGGCGCGGATCGACGTGCCGGCGCTCGTCATCGGCGCCCAGCACGACACGATGGACCCCGAATGGATGCGGATGATGGCCACGCGGCTGCCGAAGGGCCGCTACCTGCACTGCCCGAACGGCAGCCACATGGCGATGTACGACGACCAGGAAACCTACTTCGGAGGCCTGATCGACTTCCTGCACGGGCTCGCACCGGCGACGGGTTAGGATTTGCGACTCGCGCGCCTGTAGCTCAGTGGATAGAGCGTTGGGTTCCGGACCCAAAGGTCGCAGGTTCGAGTCCTGTCAGGCGCGCCAGTTCATCCCTCCACGGGCTCCGTCGCGAGCGTGCGTGCGAGCTCGATTGCCTGCTCGAGCGTGAGCAACGCGCCTGCCGCATATTCCGGGCCCCACGCCGGTGCGACCGACGCGAGGAGCCGGGGTCGCGCGGCTGATCCTCAGTGCTGCGGCACCGCCCGGCGACGGAAGCCCACGGCGGCGCTCACGACGAGGATCGCGGCAAGCGCGCCGAGGACGGTGAGCTGGAACTCTCCGACGGTGCCCAGCGGCGGGCGTCCAACGTGGGTGGTCGGCGCGAGGTCGAGCAGCCAGGCGGGCAGCCGCAGGCCCGGTCCGAGGAGCGCGATGAACGTCACGAAGGCCACGACCGCCCACGCTGCCGGAAGCGCCCGGGGCCACAGGCCGAAGAGCGCGAGCGCCAGCCCGGCGACGAGCAGCTCGGCCGGGAGGTAGGCGAGCCCCGCCGCGACGATTCCGGCGAGGTCCGCGGCAGCGCCCGTCGACCACGCGATCCCGGCTGCCAGGACGGCAGCTGCGACGAGGACGATGCCCAGGAGGCCAGCGCCGATCACGACCGCGTGGGCAAGGAGCCAGCGCGACCTCGAGAGCGTGCCGGACAACCGAACCTCGAGGCGACCGGCGGTCTCCTCGCTGCGCAGCGACCCGATGGCCTGCACGGCGCAGGCCGTGACGATGATCGCGACGTAGAGCTGGGTGATGGCCACGACCGCGTCGACCGGTCGCCCGGCCGTCACGCCGAGAGCCTCGGCCATCGCAGGGTTGGCGAGGACGGCGTCGATGAACTGGCGCGCCAACCCGCCCATCAGCCCGGCGACGATCACGGCCCCCGCGAGCCAGCCGAGGAATCCCGGCCGGTGGATGGCCATCGCCAGTCCGAGCGGGCTGCGCAGCCAGCGCGATGCTCCTGCCGGGCCCACGCCGCCCCGCAGGAGGGCGCTGCCGAGATCGCGACGCGCGGCCACGGCGACCGCCAGCGCCGCCAGCACGCTGCCGGCGGCGAGCGGGATCACCAGGGCCCACCAGCGCATCGCCCCGAACGGCGCCGCCTGCTCGGCCCAGCCGAGCGGTGAGAGCCACGTGACCCAGGTGTTCGTCACGTCGCCGACACCGCGCAGGACGTAGCTCGCGGCGAGGACCAGCAGCCCCCACAGGTAGACGCCGCGCGTGTGCAGGGAGACCTGGGCAAGAAATGCTGCGAGGCCGGCGAAGACGAACGCGAGCGCGCCGAGTGACGCCGCATACAGCAAGGACCGGGCCGCGGGCACGCCGACAACCGACAGCCCGAGGGCGAAGGCGATGGTCGTCACGACGATCGCTGCCGTCGCCACGAGCAGCCCGGCAACGACCGGCACCTCGCGCGCGACGCTGCCCGCGAGGACCAGCTCGAGGCGGCCGGCCTCCTCTTCGGCGCGGGTCGCGCGAGCGACGAGGCTGATCCCGAGCAGGGGCAGCAGGAAGGCGGCCAGGAAGCCGAACTCGTCGGCGATGACGCCGCCGAGGCTGTCGATGCCGTCGATCCGGCCGTTGATGACGACGAGTGCGTCGCCGGCGGTCACGGCTTCCGCGTAGCCCTGGATCTGCTCGGGGGTCGAATACAGGGCGGCGACCGACCCGGCCGTGCCGACCATCATGACGCTCAGCACGACGACCGAGACGACGATTCCTCGGCGATGCGTCCGCCATTGCATGCCGAGCGCGGCGCGCAGACCGAGCAGGCTCATCGGACCGGCGTCGCAGGCGCTCCCGGCGCGACGACGCCGAGGGACCTGGATGGCTCGTCATAGGCCCGCAGGAACAGCTCGTCCAGGCTCGGCGGCGTCACCGTCAACGCCTCGATCCGAGCGGCATGGAGCAGCCCGATCGCGGCGTCGAGATGCTCGGCGTCACTCGAGAAGCGGCTCTCGACTCGACGGTCCACCGGGGTCGAGACGACGTCGGCGATCCCCGCGACTCGATCGAGCCCCGCCGGCGCGTCGAGGGTCACCGCATGCACGTGCATCCGGGCCTGTTGGCGGAGGTCGGCGAGGGTGCCGGACGAGACGGTCCGGCCGTGGCGGATGATCGTGACCCGATCGGCCAGCGCCTCCACCTCGCCGAGGATGTGGCTCGAGAGCAGGACAGTGCAGCCCGCGGCTCGACGCTCGCGAATCACGTCCTGGAACACCTGCTCCATCAGCGGGTCCAATCCCGAGGTTGGCTCGTCGAGCACGAGCAGATCGACGTCGGCGGCGAGCGCCGCGATGAGCGCGACCTTCTGGCGGTTGCCCTTCGAATAGTCGCGGACCCGCTTCGTCGGGTCGAGGTCGAACCGCTCGATCAGGGCCGCCCGTCGATCCTCCCGGACGCCGCCGTGCGTGGCGCCGAGGACGTCGAGGCATTGGCCGCCGGTGAGTCCCGGCCAGAGCGCGACGTCGCCGGCGACGTAGGCCAGGCGCGCGTGGAGGGTGGCGGCCTCGCGCCACGGGTCGCGACCGAACAGCTCCACGTGCCCGCCGCTCGCCCGCATGAGGCCGAGGACGATCCGAATCGTCGTCGTCTTGCCCGCTCCATTCGGCCCCAGGAACCCGTGGACCTCACCGGCAGCGACGTCGAGGTCGAGGCCGTCGAGCGCCCTGCTGGGGCCGAAGGTCTTCGTCAACCGCTCGGTCCGGATGACGGATGTGGACGCATGCATCGCTGGTTACTCCTTCGCCGGTGCCTGGAACGCACCCTCCGCGTAGACCTTGCCGGCCTCCCGTCCCCAGCGTTCGACGCCGTCGGGCTCGAGCGGGTCGCTGCCGATCACCGTCGCGATCTGCGTTCGCAGGAGGATGAGGGCGAGGTCGTTGACCAGGAAGAACGCGGCCCGGACGGCGGGGTCGTCGGTGGGCCGGGCGGCGCCCGCCTCGACCATCAGGTCGAAGAGCCGGCGCGTCATCGCGTACCACCGCCCGAACAAGGCGGCACCGGCCGGGTCATGGGTCAGGAACAGGCGACCCAGGTACGCGGGCAGCGGCGAACCGTGCGGAAACCCGCGGGCGAACGCCTCGGCGAGCGATCCGCCCGCGGCACCGCCGGCGAGGAACTCGACGAGCTCGTCGGCCGGCATGGCCTCGAAGATCGCATCGAACGCCTGCGCGGCGTAGGCATCCACCTCGGCCCGGAGGCCGTCCTTGCTGCCGAAGTGGTGGAGGATCAGGGCTGGCGACACGCCGGCCTGGGTCGCGATCTCGCGGACCGTGACGGCGTCGGCACCGCGATCGGCGAAGAGCCGCAGCGCGGCGTTGCGGATCGCGGCGCGAGCGGTGAGATCGTTCGGGTCGGGCGCTGAACCCATGGTCAGTATGCTAAACGCGTGTTCAGTCCCCGTCAACCGGCCTGGCAGGCAGGAGCGTCGCGGTCGCGTCCGGCTGCAGCGGGCGTCTATCCCCGGACGAGCTCGCGAATGAGGGCCTCGGTCAGCCACGCCTGATACCGGTCGTCGCTCCAGGCCCGCTCGCGGACCAGGAGGTCGTAGACCGCCAGCGAGCACAGGGTCCACGTCACATCGGTGCCGGCCTCGACCGTGAGCCCCGGCCGGAGCGACCCGCGATCGCCGAGCATCCGAACAAACCGACCCTGGCCCTCGAGTCGCTGGGCCTCCATCTCGCCCCACAGTCGCGCGAGCTCGGGATCGGCGCTGCGGGCGTCATGCAGGGCTCGGAGCAGCGGCCCGGCGCGTCGGTGGATTCCCGGCTGCGTGGCGGCGTAGATCGCGACCTGGTTGCTCGGGTCCGTCTCGGCGTGCAGGGCGCGGACGAACGGACGCTCCTCGACGCTGATCTCGGCGCGGCTTGCGCCGCCCGCCAGCAATGCCTCGACCACCGCCATGAACAGGCCGGCCTTCGTGCCAAAGATCCGGTACACGGTCTCGACGACGACACCGGCAGCGCTGGCGATCTCCGTCAGTGGGACGCCGTAGCCACGCGCGCGGAACAACGGTCCGGCGGCGGTCAGGATGTCGCGCCGGGTCTGCGCCGCCTGGGCAGCACGGCGCGGTGACGCATAGTGCCGGCGCGGCTTGACGGTCTCTCGCATTTCGTGTCAGGCTACCTGATGTGAAATCACGTTGACTGGCGTGAGAATACGTGAAGGAGCCGCCATGTTCGCAGTCGTGGTCCGTGAGGCGGGTGATGCGGCGCAGATCGACGATAGCGCCCTGATCATTCGCGACCGCGTCGCGCCGCAGGTCCGTTCGGCGCCGGGCTTCGTTTCGGCGCTGTGGATGAGCGATGGCGCCGGGGGCACGCTGAACGTGCTGGTGTTCGGTTCCGAGGACGCCGCACGCGCGGCGCTCGAGGCCGCCCGCGCGGCACCGCGGCCGCCATTCATGCGGGTCGAATCCGTTGAGATCGTTCGGGTGTTGGCAAGCGCCTAGCTCGCGTGGCGTCCGCCCGAAGCGGCCACGCTCCCCTCGCAACGATGCGCCGAGGTGCGGCATCCATAGGGCAGGAGGGCCTGCCGAACCATGGCGCCGCGTCTTCGTCGAATGCTCCCGCTGCTGCTCGCCACCGTCGTGCTCGCGCCCGGCGGTCCCGTCGCGGGCCCCGCGGTGGCGACGACCACGCCGACGATCGCGCAGCTCATCGGGCAGAAGCTCGTCGTCGCGATGTCGGGCACGACGCCGAGCGCCTCGCTCCTCGGACGCATCCAGCGTGGCGAGATCGGTGGCGTGATCCTGTTCGGTGCGAACATCACGTCGGCAGCCCAGCTGCGATCCCTCACGGACAGGCTTGCGGCCGCAGCGGCAGCCGGCGGACAGCCGAAGCTGCTCATCACGACCGACCAGGAAGGCGGCGACGTCGCCCGGCTGGACTGGGCGCCACCGACGCTGTCCGCCCCGGAGATGGGTGCCCTCGGCAGCGTGACGACCGCCTCCGCCCAGGGCAAGGCAGCCGGGTACGTCCTTCGCTGCGCCGGCATCAACAGCGACCTTGCGCCGGTGGCAGACGTCCCGGCTTCGTCGACCTCGTTCATGTACCGCGACGGCCGCACCTGGTCGTTCGACGCGCCGGTCACCGCGAAGCTGTCCGACGCGTTCGCCTCCGGCCTCGAAGCCGGCGGTGACGTGCCCGCGATGAAGCACTTCCCGGGCATCGGGCTGGCCACGGCGAACACGGATACCAGCGTGGTCACGATCACGGCCTCGAAATCCACGCTGGCGCCCGGCCTGCTCCCCTACCAGGCCGCGATCGCGCACGGGATCCCGTTGATCATGCTGTCCAACGCCACGTATCCGGCCTACGACCCCGCCAATGCGGCGAGCTGGTCCCACGCGATCGGCGTGGACCTGCTCCGGACGCAGCTGGGCTTCCAGGGCGTGACGATGACCGACTCGCTCAATGGCACCGCCGCCGCGCGCGGCGTCTCCGCAACGTCGCTGGCCATCCGGGCGGCCGCGGCCGGCACGGACATGCTGCTGCTCACGGGCTCGGAGGCGGGCTCCGCCACGACCTACGCGAGCCTCGTCCAGGCGGCGCAGGACGGAACGATCGCGCTCGCGCCGCTGCGTGCCTCCTACGCGCGCATCCTCGCCCTCAAGAGCACGCTCAGGAGCGCGGTCGCGGACACGACCCCGCCGACGGTCGGCGCGCCGGGCGCGACCCTCATCACCGGGTCGACCCTCGGCACCACCGGCGCGCGGGTTCGAGTCTCGTGGAGCGCGTCGGATCCGTGCGGCGTGTCGCAGTCGACCGTCGAACGTCGGGTCAACGCCGGCGCGTGGGCGACGCAGACGCTCACCAACCCGGTCACGAGCTCGGTGACGCAGTCGCTCACCTTCGGATCGACGTATCGGTTTGCGGCGAGGCGCGCCGACGGCGCGGGCAACGTGGGTGCATGGACCTACGGCCGTACGTTCGAACCGTTCGTCCGCCAGTCCACGAGCAGCCTCGTGCGCTATTCGGGCGGGTGGTCGACCGTGACCTCGACCGGCTACTCCGGGGGCGTCACGCGCTACGCGTCGACCGCCGGAGCGTCGGCGAGCTACAGCTTCACCGGGACCAGCATCGGCTGGGTGGCCGCGCTCGGGCCGACCCGGGGATCGGCGAAGGTGTACATCGACGGCACGTACCAGGCGACCGTGAGCCTGTACGCCACGACCACCGCGCTGCGGCGCATCGTCTACGTCCGCACCTGGTCCAGCCAGGCCGGGCACACGATCAAGATCGTCGTGGTGGGCACGAGCCGCCATCCGCGCGTCGATCTCGACGCCTTCGTGCGGTTGTACCAGCCGTAGTGCAGCGCGCCGGGAGGCCGGCGCCGGTGACCTACCATGCGTCGCGCTGATGAACGACGCACCCAGCGCCGCCGGCGCCGCGTATCGCGGCTTCCTGTTCGCCGACGTGCGCGGATTCACGTCGTTCGCGGAACGGCACGGCAACGCCGCGGCGGCGGAGATGGTCGCCCGGTTCCTCGAGCTTGCGCGCGCCGCGATCGCGCAGCACGAAGGCGCCGAGATCAAGACCGAGGGCGACAACATCCACGCCGTCTTCCCGTCCGCGTCGAGCGCGGTGATGTGCGGCCTCGAGATCGTCGATGCGGCCGCCGAGCTGAACGCCCGGGAAGTCGACCGCCCGCTCGAGCTCGGCGTCGGCGTGCACGCCGGCGAGGCCGTGGAGACGGCCGAGGGCTACATCGGCACCGCGGTCAACGTGGCGGCCCGGCTGTGCGCCGTGGCCCGACCGGGCGAGGTCCTGGTGTCCGACACGGTGAAGAACATGACGCAGGCGAGCATCCCGGTCGGATTCATCGCCCGCGGCCGGCGACGCCTGAAGGGCATCTCGAACGCCGTCGAGACGTTCGCCGTGACGCGCGACACCACGGCGCGCACGGCCGTCGTCCTCCCGCGACTCGGCGCCGCCCTGGCGGGATTGGGCGTCCTCGCGGTCGCGATCGTCGTCACGGTCGTCGTCGGCGCCACGATCCTGCCGGGCGTCCCCGGCGCGATCCCGTCGGCGGGACCGCAGCTCACCGCCCAGCCGATCGCCATCGGCCGGCTCGACCTCGGCACGTATGCCACCCGGGAGTTCCTGCCCCGGTTCACGTTCGGCATCACCAACACGGGCTGGTCGGCAAGCGGCGACAGCGCGGGCCTCGTGGGCCTCGTGCGCGAGGGCTCGCCGAGCGGGAGCCTGGATGTCGCCAGGGTCGATGAGGTGATCGAGAACGCCTGTAACCGTGCCGGCGAGCCCGGAACGACAGGGCCCGCTCCGACCGATGTGATCGCCGCGCTCAAGGCGTTGCCGCAGTTCACCGTCACGGAGGTCACGCCAGTCGAGATCGACGGCCGCCTCAGCCGACAGGCCGACGTCACGATCGCCGAGAGCGCGCTCGCGGCGTGCAGCGGGATCGCCGGCGCCGAGGTCGGCGTGTTCGGGATCGGCGGCCAGACGTGGGGCGGAGCGGGCGGAGAACGGTTCCGCGTGCTCGCCATGACGGTCGGCGACGACCCGGTCACGATCCTCATCAGCCTCGATTGGGCCCAGGCGCACTCCGTGCAGCAGCTGGAGGACATGATCGAGTACGCGCAGGCGGTCGTGGACCGCATGCACTTCACCATCCGCGTGCCGGACCCGACGCCGGTCGGAAGCTAGACCTTCGATGCGGCTCGTGGTCGTCGAGTTCATGACCCTCGACGGGGTGATGGAGGCGCCGGGCTTCGAGGAGCACCGGAGCGGCCGCAACGGCTGGGCGATGCGGGCCGATGACCCGGAGCTGGCCGCGTTCAACGGTCGCCAGATCCACGGTGCCGATGCGCTCCTGTTCGGGCGCACGACGTTCAATGTGTGGGCAGCGTACTGGCCGACCGCACCGGGGCCCGCCGCACCGATGGCGGTCCACATCAACCGCTTGCCCAAGTACGTGGTCTCGAAGTCGCTCCAGTCGACCGACTGGGCCAACACCACGATCCTCCACGAGGATCTCGGCGAGGACGTGCGCCGGATCAAGGACCTGCCCGGCGGCGACCTGATGGTCTACGGCAGCGCGGACCTCGTGGGCGGCCTGCTGGAGCTCGACCTCGTGGATGAGCTCAGGATCGCCCTCTTCCCGGTGATCCTCGGCAGCGGCAAGCGCCTCTTCCGCGAGGACGCGGACCTGCGGCAGCTCCGGCTCGTGGCGTCCCGGACGACGTCGGGTGGGATCGTCCTGCTCACGTATCGGCGCACCGACGCCACGCCGGAGGTGACCGACGCGCTGCAGCCGTACCTGTGGACGCCGGACCAGGTGGAGACCTACCGCGTCCTCGAGGAGACGAACCGAGTCCTCGCCACCGTGCTGTTCACGGACATCGTCGATTCGACCGGTCGTGCGGCCGCGCTGGGCGACCGGGAGTGGCGGCGGATCCTCGACCGGCACGACGAGGCCGCTCGCGCGGAGATTCGCCGGTGGGGCGGCGAGTACGTGAAGTCCACCGGGGACGGCGCGCTCGCTCGCTTCGATGCGCCGACCCGCGCGGTGCGGGCGGCGATCGCGATTGCGGGCGCCGCTCGCCGCCTGGGCGTCGAGATCCGCGCTGCGATCCACACCGGTGAGGTCGAAGTGCGGGGCACGGACCTCGGCGGAATCGGCGTGCACATCGCCTCACGCGTCCTGGCCGTGGCGGACGCCGGCCAGGTGGTCGTCACGCGAACGGTTCGGGATCTTGCGATCGGGACGGACCTTCGCTTCGAGTCGCGCGGTTCCGTGACCCTGCGCGGCGTGCCCGGCGAGTGGGAGCTGTTCACGGCCACGATCTGACCATCCGTGCACGCGGCGGCGGCCGCCGCGGCCGAGTTGACAGGGCTTTCGTACAACCGTATGGTTGTATCCATGCAGATCGTCCCGGCCGACTTCGACCGCATGTTCGGCGCCCTGGCCGACCCGACCCGGCGCGACATCGTCCGTCGGGCCATCGGCGGCGGCGAAGGCGTGCAGGAGCTCGCGGCGCACTACCCGATGAGCTTCGCGGCCATCCAGAAGCACGTCGCGATCCTGGAGCGGGCCGGGCTGATCACGAAGGACCGGGTCGGGCGCCGGAAGGTCGTCCGGGCCAATGTCGAGGGGCTGCGGATCGTGCGCCGCCTGCTCGACCAGTACGAGGAGCTGTGGCGCAGCCGGATCGGCCGGATGGCCGAGCTGCTCGCCGAGGATGCGCCGGGGGCGCAGAAGGAGATCGTCCGATGACCGTGACCGCCGTCCGCAAGGACCCCGACAAGCTGACCCTGACCCTGGACGCGGAGTTCGACGCGACGCCGGAACGCGTCTGGCAACTGTGGGCGGATCCACGCCAGCTCGAGCGCTGGTGGGGCCCGCCGCACTACCCGGCGACCTTCACGTCCCTCGACCTCCGGGCCGGCGGCCGCGCCGAGTACTTCATGACCGGCCCGGAAGGCCCCGTCACCCCGCTCGGCTACTGGGAGATCGTCAAGGCCGAGCCGCCGCGACGCATCGAGATGGTCGACGGCTTCGCGAAGGCCGACGGCACGCCGGACCAGGACATGCCCGGCCCGGGCGGCATGTACGTGACGATCGAGTCGATCGGGAACGGCCGGACGCGAATGACGATCGAAAGCACCTTCCCGGACCAGGGCGCGATGGAGCAGGTTCTCGCCATGGGCATGGAAGAGGGCCTGACCCAGGCCGTCGGCCAGATCGACGCGATCCTCGCCGAGGATGCAACGCCGGCAGGCGCTCGCTGAGCGACCATCGAGCGAGGACCACGCACACCCCCGCGACACAGGAGCAACGAATGACCAGCACCACCGCCGTCGAGCCCGTTACGAAGACCCTCGCGGTCCCGGGCGCCACGCTCACCTACGACATCCGCGAAGCCGCCGGCACGAAGGAGCCCCCGCTCGTCCTGATCGGCTCGCCGATGGGCGCCGGTGGCTTCGGAACCCTTGCCGGGCTGCTCGCGGATCGGACGCTGGTGACGTACGACCCGCGCAACAACGGCGAGCGCAGCCCGGTCGACGACCCGTCTCGGCCGATCACGCCCCAGGTGCATGCGGACGACGTGCACAGGATCATCGAAGCCGTAGGCGGCCGGCCCGTCGACCTGCTCGCGAGCAGCGGCGGCGCCATCGTCGCGCTCGACCTCATCGCCCGGTACCCGAACGACGTTCGGACCGCGATCGCCCACGAGCCTCCGCTCGCGGCGATCGTCGAGGACCGCGAGTTCGCCCTCGGCGTGGTGAAGGCGATCAACGAGACGTACCACCGCCAGGGATCCGGCTACGGGATGGCCCACTTCATCCAGGTGGTCAGCCACGCTGGTCCCTTCACGGCCGAGGACGTCGCGGCGACACCGCCCGACCCGCAGATGTTCGGGATGCCGGCCGACGACGACGGCAACCGCACCGACCTGATGCTCGAGCACAACATGCGCTGGCTGACGACCTACGAGCCCGACTTTGCCGCCATCAAGGCGGCGCCGACGCGGCTCGTCCTGGCCGTCGGCGAGGAGTCCGAGGGGCTCCTCTCGAGCCGCGGCGCCTACGCGGCGGCCGAGCGCCTCGGCACGAAGGTCGAGATCTTCCCGGGCGGCCATGGCGGCTTCATGGGTGGCGAGTACGGGCAGCAGCCCGGCAAGCCCGTTGAGTTCGCGGCAAAGCTTCGCGAGGTGCTCGCCGCCGGCTGACCCGCGCAGACCCTCGATTTTCCTACGCGCCCGCCGTCGCCAGACGGCGGGCGCATCCGATTCAGCGGCGGATCACGCCTCGATCTCGAGGCCGTCCCCCACCACGCGCACGGCGTACGTCCGAACCGGGCGCTCTGCCGGTCCACGGACCACCTCGCCGGTTCGCAGGTCGAACTCGGAGCCGTGGCAGTTGCAGATGATCACGCCGTCCTCGAGGTCCGCCTCTTCGCTGAACGGGCACCCGGCGTGGGTGCAGGCGTCGGCGACCGCGTACCACTGGCCATCCACGGCCGCGATGGCGACGGGCGCCCCGTCGACGTCAACCGGAAGCCAGGGCCGGGCCTTCAACGCCTCGGCAAGAGCGGCGATCGGCTGCCAGCGCATCACGGCAGCCTACCGAACCAGCGGCTGTCAGGCGGCAACTGGCTGCATGGCCCCGAGCCGCGCGAGGATCGCCGCGACGAGGTCGTCGACGTCGACGTCGGTCACCGGGGTCGACAGCGCGCCCATGCCCCGCGGGGCGAGGTGGAAGCCGTCGAGCAGGAGCCCGAGGAAGAGCGCAGCCTGCGGCGAGAGCCCCTCCGGGGGCCGCAGGCTCGACCCCGGGAAGACCTGGAAGATCGAGGCGACGCCGCCGACGCGCGCGTCGATCTCGGCCGAGCGGATGCCCGCTGCCAGCCCGCGGCGCAGCCGCTCGCCCAGCCGCTCGAGCTCCGCATACCGGGCAGGGGTCAGCTCGCGAAGGGTGGCGAGGCCGGCGGCCGCGGAGACCGGATTGCCATTGAACGTGCCGCCGTGCACGAGCGCGCCGGATCGGCGCGCATCGAACTGGCCCATGACCTCGGCGCGGCCGCCGAAGCCGCCGGACGGGTAGCCGCCGCCGATGATCTTGCCGAGCGTCGTGAGGTCCGGGCGCACCCCGCCGAGACGTCCCTGGGCGCCGTTCGGCCCGACCCGGAACGCGATGACCTCGTCGAAGATCAGGAGCGCCCCGATCCGGAGGGTCAGGTCGCGCAGGAAGCGCAGGAACTCCGGGTGCGCGGCACGGACGCCGCCGGCGCCCTGGATCGGCTCGATGATGATCGCGGCGACCGCGCCCTCCCGTCCGCGGAGGGCACGCTTCACGCCGTCTTCGTCGCCCCACGGCAGCTCGAGGACCAGGTCGGAGACGCCTGCCGGCACGCCCGCCGTCCACGCGACCGCCGCGTCATGCGTGCCGTGGTACGCCCCCTCGAACTTGGCGAGGAGCGGCCGCCCCGTGAAGGCGCGCGCGGCGCGGATGGCGAACATCGTCGCCTCCGTCCCGGAGTTCGTGAACCGGATCAGCTCCACCGACGGCAGCCGGCGCCGGAGCTCCTCGGCCAGCTCGATCTCGGTCTCGGTGGGGGCGGCGAACGCCGAGCCGCGTCGCACCTGCGCCTCGACCGCCGCGACGACGCCGGGATGGGCGTGGCCGAGGATCAGCGAGGTGTAGTTGCCGAGGAAGTCGCGGTACTCGTTGCCGTCCACGTCCCAGGTCCGCAGGCCCTGGCCGTGGGTCATGTACGGGGGATACGGCGCGCTGTAGATCGTCGTCCGGGTGGAGCCGCCCGGCAGGGCCCCGGCCGCACGCTCGAACATGGCCGCCGAACGAGGCGTCCGGGCGAGGTACGCCGCGAGCAGGTCGTTTCCGTCGTCGTCGGGCATCGCGCCGCTGATGATGCACGATCCGGTGAACAGGACCATCGTCCCGTATCCGTGCCCGGACGAACCACCTACGGTCCGGCCTACGTTCGAGCGCGTGCTCGACGAAGGCTGAGTGATCGTCGCTTTGTCGCTGTCGTCCCGATCTGCCCCGAGCCTGCCCGGCCCTGGCCTGCGCGCCATCGTGCTGCTGCTGTCGACCACCGTCGTGCTGGTCACGGCGGTCGCCGTCTCGTCGAGCGTGTCGGACCACCTGCGCCAGGCGGCGGTGAACGAGGCGGTTCGGGCCACCGAATCGGTCGTGCTCGGCTACCTCGGCACCGAGGAGATCCCCGCCGCGATCGCGAACCCCACCGGGGCCGGCGCCCAGGTCGTGAATCGCCGGCTCGAGGAGCTCGTGCGGGCCGGCCAGATCCTGCGCATCAAGGTCTGGACCCCGAGCGGGACGGTCGCCTTCTCCGACCTGGCGGATCTGCGCGGACAGGCATTCGACGTCGAGGACGACCTCGAGGGCGCGCTGGACGGGACGACGTCGACGGAGTTCGTCGACGGCAGCGAGGAGGAGAACGTCCACGAGCGCGGGCTGGCCTCCCGCTTCCTGTCGATCTACCTGCCCATCCGCAACGAGGCGAACGAGGTCGTCGGCGCGTACGAGATGTACGAGGACGCCGCGCCGATCGAGGCAGACGTTGCCTCGACCCGGCGCGACGTGATCCTGTTCGTGGGGGCGATGGCCCTCGCGCTGCTGGCGATGCTGTACGTGGCCTTCGCCGGCTCGTCCACGCTGCTCACCGCCCAGAACCGGCGACTGCGCGAGCAGGCCGTGACCGAGCAGCTCCTCGTCGCCGACCTGCGGCGCAGCGAGGAGCGCTTCCGCTCGCTCGTGCGCAACTCGGTGGACGTGAACGTGATCCTCGCCGCGGACGGCACGATCGCCTACGAATCGCCGGCCGTGGAGCGCGTCCTCGGCTCGAAGCCCGACGAGCGACTCGGCAAGCTCGCCCTCGACACGGTCCATCCCGACGATCGCCAGCGCGTCGCCCGCCTCTTCCTCGTCGTGTCCCGGCGACCCGGCGCCGAAGCCGCCGCCGAGATGCGGGTCCGCCACGCGAACGGCTCGTGGCGCTCCATCGAGGCCGTGGTCAAGAACCTGCTCGATGATCCCGCGGTCGGCGGCGTCGTCGTCAACTACCGCGACATCACGGCCCGCAAGGAGCTCGAGGACGAGCTGCGGGTGCGAGCCTTCCACGACGCGCTGACCGGGCTCGCGAACCGGGCGCTGTTCGTGGACCGGCTCGGGCACGCGCTCGCCCGCACCCGGCGCACGCGGGAGCGGATCGCGGTGCTGTTCCTCGACCTCGACGACTTCAAGACCATCAACGACAGCCTCGGCCATGGCGAGGGCGACCAGCTGCTGCGGGCCACCGCCGAGCGCCTGCGCGGCGCCCTGCGCGGCGGCGACACCCTCGCGCGGATGGGCGGCGACGAGTTCGCGATCCTCGTCGAGGACGTGGGAGCGGCACCGCCGCGCGAGGTCGCCGAGCGCCTCCTGGAGACGCTGCAGGCGCCGTTCCAGCACGGCGGGCGCGAGCTGTTCGTGCACGCCAGCGTTGGCGTGGCGATGATCCGCGGCCGCCAGACCACCGCCGAGGAGCTCCTGCGCAACGCGGACGCGGCGATGTACATCGCGAAGAGCCGCGGCAAGAACCGCATCGTGGAGTTCGAGCCGGGCATGCACCGGGCAGCGCTCGCCCGCCTGGCCCTCAAGGGCGACCTCGAGCGGGCGCTGGATCGCGAGGAGTTCCTCCTCCTCTACCAGCCGATCGTCGATCTCGCGTCGGCACGACCCATCGGCGTCGAAGCGCTCGTGCGCTGGCGCAACCCGATGCGCCGGCTGATCCTGCCCGGCGAGTTCATCCCCCTCGCCGAGGAGACGGGCCTGATCATCCCCCTCGGCCGCTGGGTCCTCGAGCAGGCGTGCCGCGAGGCGCGCCGCTGGAACGACGCCGCGCCCGCGGAAGCGCTGTCGGTCAGCGTCAACGTGTCCGGCCGGCAGGTCGCGGAGCCGGACTTCGTGCAGGTGGTGGCCGAGGCGTTACGGAAGAGCGGCCTCGCCCCGGACCGGCTCGTGCTCGAGTTCACCGAGAACGTCCTGATCGAGGACAGCGAGCAGAGCGCCACCACCCTCGCGGCGCTCAAGGGCCTCGGCGTTCGGCTGGCGATCGACGACTTCGGGACGGGCTTCTCGTCACTCGGCTACCTGCGCCGGTTCCCGATCGACGTCCTCAAGATCGACGGCTCCTTCGTCGCCAGCCTCTCGGGCGGCGCCGAGCAGCGCGCGGTCGTCGACGCGATCCTGCGGCTCGGCGAGACGCTCCACCTCGAGACGGTGGTCGAGGGCATCGAAGAGGCCCAGCAGGTCGCCGACCTGCAGGCGATGGGCGCGACGCTCGGCCAGGGCCACTTCTTCGCCCGGCCGCTGCCCGCGACCGAGATCGATGCGCTCGTTGCCGGCGCTCCACGGGCCACGCGCGAGGCGGCGCGACGGATCCCCGCGCCCAGTCGCAGCGTTGCCTGAGGCGCCTCGCTAGACGCGGCCCTCCGCCCGAACGAACTCGACGCCGCTGGTGCTGCGAATCGTCGCGGTCCACGCGTCCGGCGCGCCATGGAGCCCCACCGTCACCGCGTCGCCCCGTGCCGCCGAGGCGAGGTACTCGATCCGCAGGGTCCGTGGCGGCGCCTCGAGCCACGCCGGGCCGGCCGCGTCGCGCGCCTCCCACAGCCAGTCGAGGTAGACCGCGTTGTTGACGTGGTCGAGCGGGTCGAGGTCCCGGCCGCGCACCGGCAGCTCCAGGGTCGCGGCGGGCCCGCCCTCGATCTTCGCGACCCGCAGGATGTCGTCGTCGAGCTCGGGGTTCGTGAACGCCAGCCCGAATGCCTCGGGGATGCGCACGATCCTGCCCCGGGCGTCGAGCAGGACCCAGTCCGTGGTCACGCGGGCGGCGAGCTCGCCGGTGACCAGGCGGCACTCGCACAGCCGTCGCGCCCAGATCCGGCGATGGCCGGTGACGGCGGTCGCGAGGCGCAGCGTGTGGCCCATCGGGACGGGCTCGCCGAGCTCGACGGCGACGCCGCGGACGACCCAGCCCAGGCCCCGCTCGGCGTACCAGGCGCGATCGAAACCGGTGCGCTCGGAATGGCGCCAGGCGATGTCCTGGGCGTAGCGGAGGAGGCTCGAGACGCGCATCGCGCCGTCCGGACCGGCCTCGTCGAAGCGGACGCGATAGCCCGCGCGGAAGCCATTGGTGATCGGCGGGAACGGCTCGGCGAGCTCGCCGGCGAGGCCGGGGTCGACGTCGAGGGGAGGTGCTGCCGGGTCCACGGGCGCAGCGTAATCCGGCTCCGCCACCGGGACCCGCGGCGATCAGGCGGGCCGGTGCTCCAGGTCCTGGCGGAGGTCGCGTCGGGCCTCCGGGCGGCGCCCGAGCAGCTCGAGCACCTGCGCGAACCGCGAGCCCCCGAGCGCCGACGGCATCCCGGCGCGGGTTGCGCGCTCACACAGCGAGCGAAGTCGGCGAGCGGCATCCACGTTCCAGGCGCGCGAGTAGACGCGGGTTGCCTCGGCCCGAATGCGCGCCGCTTCCTCGCGCCCGTTCCGGGCCTCCAGGGCGGCCACGGAATCCAGCACGTTGCGGTACAGCACCGGCATGATCTCGGCGACCGACAGCTCGTTCATGTCCGGCCAAGCATGGCCATCGGACGCCACGGCGCCATCGTCCACTGGTACCGGTACCTGTCGCCTGTCGGACTCAGTCGCCCCCATGCCAGCCCGAGCGGATCTCGAACGAGCCGAGCCCGCCCGACGCCGGGGACCACGTTTCGTCGACCCGATCCACCAGCGCCGCGGCCGGCCCGACCCGCAGCGCCTGCACCAGCTCGACGAGCTGCGGCGGCGACCCTTCGGCGACGACACGGACGCGGCCACCCGCTTCGTTCGCCACCCAGCCCTGCAGCGCGAGGCCCCGCGCGACGCGGAGCGCGTAGACCCGAAAGCCGACCCCGTGCACGCGTCCGTGCACCACGGCCTCGAGCCGCTGCGGGTCCGGCTCGCCGGCCCGAGCCGGCTTGTCACTCATGCAGCGACCCGGGCGACCCAGCCGAGCGCCAGCGCGTCGATCACGAGCTCCGGGCTGACGTTGCCCTCGAGCCGCTCCCCGGCGCTGTCGAGCCGGCGAAGCTGGTCCGCCGCAAACGCGGTCGGCAGGCCTGCTGCCGCGGATTCGAGATCATCGAGCAGGTCAATCGCCTTCACCGAGTGCGGGTCACCCATGACCACGAGCGCGAGGTCGCGGGCCAGGTCGCGCCAGATCGCGACGAGGGCGAGCGCCGCGGACCTGCGCTCGGAGGCCGGGACGCGCGCCGCGGGACCGCCGCCGGGCGTGCTCGCGCCATCGGGAGTGTCCCCGGCATCCGAAGCACCGGCGGCGGCAGGAGCAGCGGCAGCGCCCGGCGCCGCGCGGCGTCCCCGGCCGGCGCCCTTCCTGCCGGCGCCACCATCCTCGGCAGCGCCCACGGCCACCGATCCGAGGCGGCTCGCCGCCACGAGCGCGCCGGCACGGGCCAGGAGGTCCCGCCCGAGTCGCAGTCGATCCGCTCGCGAAGCCCCGGCAAGGTCGAGCAGGGTGCGGGCGATCTCGGCCCGGATCGTGACGGCCTCCGGCGAGCGTGCCATCGCCACGGCATCACCGGGCCGGCCGGCGGCGAGCCGCGCCAGCCGCGCCGCAGTCGGGGCATCCGCCAGCCCGGCCTCGACGAGGATTTCCTCGACGGCGGCCCTCGGAACTGGTCCCAGCCGGATCCGGATGACCCGTGACCGAATCGTCGGCAGCAACCGCTCCTCGTCCGCCGCGGTGAGGATGAGGACGGTGCCGATCGGTGGCTCCTCGAGCGTCTTGAGGAACGCCGCCTGGGCGTCCTCGGTCATGCGGTCGGCGTCGCTCACGATCGCGACTCGCAGCCCGCCTTCGACCGGCATCAGCGCCAGCTCGCGTACGAGGTCGCGCACGCCGCGGTCGTCGCGCCCGCCGATGGGGATGACCTGTCCCGGGCCGGTCGGGCCGAGGACGTGCAGGTCGGGGTGATTGCCGTGCTCGAGCGCCCGGCACGCGCGGCACGTGCGATCCGGCCGCGCGGCTGGATCCGTGGCGACGCACAGCAGCGCGGCCGCGATGTCATCGGCGAGCGTGCGCTTGCCGACGCCCGACGGCCCTGCGAGGAGCAGGGCATGCGGGACGCCGGCCAGCAGCATGGCCTCGATCGCGGCGAGCGCGGTCGGCTGGCCGCGCGTGCGGAACCGATCCCCGGTCATCGACGCGGGAGCGGTGCCGCCGGTCAGCCGGCGGTGTCCGCCTTCTTGCGCGTGGTCCGTCGCTTCGGGGCCGCGGCCTCGTCGGCCACCTCCGTGACCGCCGCGTCCGTGCCCGCTGCGGTCGTGCCAGACGCCCGGGTTCGGGTGGTTCGCTTCGGCGCCGCGGCCGGCGTGGCCTCGGTGTCCGTCGCCTTCGACCTGGTCGTCCGCGTCCGGGCGGGCTTCTCGGCCGTCTCCGCGATCTCGCCGGCGGCGTCCATCACCGGGGCTTCAATGGCCGCCTTGGTGCGGCGCGCCGGCGATCGCCGCGTTGTCGTCGGCTCCGCGGGTGCCTCGGTCGTGGCACTGGCCTCGGTGGCCGATGCGCCCGTACGGCGTCCGCGACGCGCCGGTGCTGCTGCCTCGGTCGAGGCCGTCGGGGCCGGTGCCTCGCGGCGCGGCGCCAGGGCCTTCGACCCGAGCTGTGCCCGAAGCATCGCCTCGAGCTCCGGCGGGACCTCGCTCCACGGCTCGTCGCTCGTGCCGCGCGGCGCGGGCGCCGGTGCGGGCCGGTAGCCCTGCCGATCCCCGCGTCCGCGGTCGTTGCGATCGTTCCGATCCGGCCGGTCGTTCCGGCCGAAGCTCTCCCGCGGCCGGCTCGGCTCGGCAAAGCGCGACGGCGTCGTGCCGCGGCCCCCGCCGTAGCGCTCGCGGTCGAGAGCGGCGGCATAGGCGCCACCCCGGCCCCGACCACCGCCGCCCCGGTTCCCGCCGCGGCCTGCATCGCGCTGGCGACGCTCCGTCAGCAGGTACTCGGGCACGGCCGGCTCGTCGAAGTCCTCGTCGTCGACCGGTGCGCGCGATGCGCTGCGAGAAGCAGGCACGCCGATCTGCGAATCCCACACGGACCCGAATGCGGAGGCGACGCGTCGGGCCGGGACCGGCCGTTCCTCGTCGTCGTCCGCGTCGGCGTCCTGGTCCGATTCGGCGGGCACCGAATCCGAGGCGGCCGCCACGGCGGCGGGTGCCTCGGCGTAGCCGTTCTCCTCGCGACCCCGCGAGCGGCCGCGGCCGCGACCACCACGGCGCCGTCGGCGTCGCGGCCCGTCCTCGCCGAAGCCCTCGGCGTCACCCTCGGGCGCATCGGCGCCCTCCAGGTCCTCGGCCTCCTCGAGGTCGGGCGCTTCCGGCGCCGCGGCAGCAGCGGCGACCCGGGCGGCGGCTGCGCGCGAGAGCTTCTCGCCCGGCAGCGCGACGAGCGCGCCTCCCTCGATGTGCTCCGGTTCCACCGGCGCGGCCGGACGACCACGGCGCGCGCCGCTCGTCGAGACCTCGCTGCTCGTCCGGCGTCCGCGGCCGCCGCGAACGCGACTGCGCTCGCCGGTGCCCTCGGTCATCTTGTCGGGCACCTCGGTCATCGACAGGTCCTCCTCGTCCCCGGCGACGCGGCGCCCGGAGCGGGAGGAACCCTTCTCGACCTTCGCGATCTGGATGATGTCCGTGAACAGGTCCGCGACGTCCATCAGGTCGGACGAGGTGTTGCCGCGGAAGCTCACGACCTCGACGCGGACGCCCATCTCCTGGACGGCCCGGATGGCCGGCGCGAAGTCGCCGTCGCCGGACACGACGATCGCGACGTCGAGGTTCCGGGCGGTCTTCATCATGTCGACGACGAGCTCGATGTCGAGGTTGGCCTTGACCTTCCCGTCGCCGTACTTGCGGATGTCCTTGCTCACGACCTTGTAGCCGTTCCGGCGCAGGAAGTCGTGGAAGTTCCGCTGGTTCTCGTTGTCCGGGTCGAGGCCCGTATAGGCGTACGCACGCACGAGGTCACGCCCCGCGCTTCCCGCCTTCAGCAGCGTGACGTAGTCGATGTCCACGCCGGCCGCCTTGGCCGCGTAGAAGATGTTCGCCACGTCCACGAAGACGGCGACGTTCTTGCCCACCCTGTCTCCTATCTCGCTGGCGCCGGCGCCGCAGCGCGGCGGGCGCCCGAATGTGTCAGCGCCGGCGCCCGGCGGGATCGACGGCGCGCCGGAGTCCCGGCTCCCCGTCCACGAATCCCTGGCGCTCCCAGCGCGGGTGCTCTGCCGGATCGTCCGGCTGCGGCGCCTCGACCGACGCACATCCCTTGTTCGCCGCGGAGCGCAGGCACTCATCGATGAGGCTGTCGCTCACGGCATCCGGTTCGCTCGTCGGGTCGACGACGAGCAGGTCGATGGTGCCCACATAGCCGCCGGACCGGACCGAAGGCCGGATGGCGAGCACCGCACCGCCGATGACCGTTCGCCGGCGTTCGGCGACGAGCACGGTGGCGTGCGGCAGGAAGACGAGCTGGCGGAGGATGTCTGCGGCGCCGAGCCCCCCGGACGCGCCGTCACCCAGGCGATCGCCGCTGAGCGCGACGAGTGCCTCGATGTCGGTGATCTGGGCCGCTCGGACCCTGTACTCCACGAGCCTGACGTGCTCCCTCGTGCGGACGGCGCACACGTCGATTGCCCCGTTGCGATCGTGGCCGACCTGACCGCCGGGCTGTTCGCGGGACCGCGCGGGAAGCACGCATGTGATGCGTGTGCAACCTTCCCGGGTCGCGAATGACCGGCCTTGCAATCGGTGCGCCGACCCCTATCATACGGCATCGCTTCGGCGGCCACCTGCGCGCCGCACGGAGCCGTCTCGCGTTCTGCGGCACCTCGCATGCACCGAACCGCCCCCACCCGATCCTCGGCCCCGAGTCGAGACCCTTCGGATGGAGCAGTGGCACCGGGCACGGGGGTCGCGGCGGAGGATCGGCTCTCGGGCGACCGCAGGAGGAGCGACCGAGGATCGTCCCGGCAATTCGGGCGATCGAACTCTCGAGGAGGAGACTGCATGAAGCTCAGGCATCTCGGTGCATTCACCGCGATTGCCGCGCTCACCTTCGGTGCCTGCAACGCGGCACCCGGCGGCAGCGGCACAGCGACGAAGGGGACCGTGTACTTCGCGATCGAGCTGCCCCAGCAGGGCAGTGAGAAGGCGGCGTCGGATCCGATCATCAACGGCATCAAGCTTGCCGTGAAGCAGGCTGGCAACGCTGCCGGCGGCTACACGATCGAGATCCCGCAGTCCGTGATCAAGGACGACGCGCTCAACGGCGCGCACGATCCACAGACCGGCGCCAACAACATGAACGCACTCGTCGCGGACGAGAAGGTGGTCGGCGTGATCGGCCCCCTGAACTCGAACGTCGGCAAGGCGCAGATCCCGATCTCGAACGCGGGCGGCCTGCCGCAGTGCTCGCCGGCGAACACGAACCCGGACCTGACCAAGGGCGATCCCGCGGCGCAGCTCCGGACCAAGCCGAACAACTACATCCGCGTCGTCACCACGGACGATGTCCAGGGTCCGGCCGCGGCGCAGTACATCTACGACACGCTCGGCAAGAAGTCGGTGTACATCATCGACGACACCGAGACGTTCGGGAAGGGCGTCGCCGACGCCTTCGAGAAGGACTTCAAGGCCCGCGGCGGCACCGTCACCAAGCATGACGGCGCCCCGAAGACCACCCAGGACTACGTCACGATCATGACCGCGGCCGCCTCGGGCAGCCCGGAGGCGATCTACTTCGGCGGCGTCACGGCCACCGGCGGCGCGCGCATTCTGCTCGCAGCCGCGCAGGTCGGCCTCGGCGACGTCCCGTACGTCGGCCCGGACGGCATCAACGACGGCTCCGCGACCACGCAGGACTCGTTCCTCAACCTGGCCGGCGACAAGGCCGCCCACTCGTACAGCACGCTGGCGGGTATCGGCACCTTCGACGGCAAGGCCAAGTTCGATAGCGACTACAAGGCCGAGTACGGGATCGACGCCACGGGCTACGCGGCCCAGGGCTTCGCCTGCGCTCAGATCTTCATCGACGCGCTCGGCCGGGCCGGCGCGACGAACCCCGGCGACATGGCGAAGCTCCGCGAGGCGATGCGCGTCGCGGTGACCGACATCACGCACACGTACAAGACCATCCAGGGCGACATCACGTTCGACGCGAACGGCGATACCTCCCAGAAGATCGTTTCGATCTACTCGTTCGACGCCGCGGCGAAGGACTGGAAGTTCGAGACGCAGGTCGACTACGCGGCGAAGTAGTCACGGATAGCCTTGAGGCCGGGGATCGCAAGGTCCCCGGCCTCACTGCATCCAGCATCATTCCGTTCCTCCCAGGTAGCCGTGTCAGGCAGGACATGACCGCACGACGGAACGCCCCCCACCGCTCGCGATCACGCCAATGACCACCACCGTCGCCGTCCCGCGCCCCAATGCGCTCAATCGCGCCGCGCGGATCGTGCTCTTCGCGGTGCTCGCCATCGTCGTCTACGCGATCGTGCTGTGGGTCGCGCTGCAGCAGTCGTGGCTCACCGGCTCGGACGCGCTGCCCTCGAACCAGGCGTTCGGCGTCGCGATCCAGCAGACCATCAACGCCCTGTCGATCGGAGCGATCTACGCCCTGATCGCCCTCGGCTACACGATGGTCTACGGCATCATCGAGCTGATCAACTTCGCCCACGGCGACGTGTTCATGGTGAGCGCCTTCCTCGCGATGGGCGTGACCGTCGTCATCTTCGGCCAGGTCCCGGGATCTGACATCACCAACATCCCGTTCCTGATCCTCGTCCTCGCTGTTGCCCTGCTTCTCGTGATGCCCGCGACCGGGCTGCTGAACATGGCGATCGAGCGGGTCTTCTACCGGCCCTTTCGCGGCGGCAATCGCCTCGCGCCGCTCATCACCGCAGTGGGCGTGTCGTTCATCCTGCAGAACGTCGCACTGGTCCTGATCGGATCCGGCGACCGGGCCGCGCCCCAGGTGTTCCCGCTGAACTGGCAGATCCCGCTGGGCAGCGCGAACGTCTCCGTCCTGTCGATCTTCATCTTCGTCCTCGCCGTGACCCTCATGTTCGGGCTCAACCTGTTCGTGTCGCGCACGCGCCTGGGGCGGGCAATGCGCGCCACCGCGCAGGACCAGCAGGCAGCGTCGCTGATGGGCGTGGACCTGAACCAGACCATCGCGCTGACGTTCCTGCTCGGCGGTGCGCTGGCCGGCGCGGCCGGGGTTGTCTGGGGCCTGCGATTCGGGTTCGTGCGCCAGGACCTCGGCTTCAACGCCGGCCTGAAGGCGTTCACCTCGGCCGTGCTCGGCGGAATCGGCAACATCAACGGCGCAGCGCTCGGTGGCTTCTTCATCGGCTTCACGGAGAACCTCGCATCGGCGCTGGGCTTCTCGCGCTGGTCGGAGTTCCTCGTGTTCCTCATCCTGACCTTCGTCCTCATCTTCCGACCGACGGGCATCCTCGGCCAGCAGCTGGGTGATCGGGCATGACCGCGGCACCGTCGACCCGGACGGCGACGACGCCCGCGACGCAGGCGCCGCGGGGCTGGCGCGGGCGCGCGCGCGGGTTCGCGGAGGAGCATCGCTCCACCTCGATCCTGATCGGCATGGCGATCGCCGGCGCGCTGCTGGGGATCCTGCCGAAGGTGCCGCCGCTGGCCCTGATCCAGTCGGCGAACCCGTGGTACGACGCCTTCGCGAATGCCGGCGTGTTCGTGCTGCTGGCCATGGGCCTCAACGTCGTCGTCGGCCTGGCCGGCCTGCTGGACCTCGGCTACGCGGCGTTCTTCGCGATCGGGGCGTACACGTACGCCTACTCGAACTCGCCGTACGCGCAGCAGGATCTGCCGTTCTTCCCGATGCTCGTCGTCGGTGCCGCGGTCGCCGCGGTGTTCGGCATCGCGCTGGGTGCACCGACCCTGCGCCTGCGCGGCGACTACCTCGCGATCATGACGCTCGGCTTCGGCGAGATCGTGCCCATCGTGTTCGTCAACACGGACCCATTCACCGGTGGCACGAACGGCATCGGTGGCATCTTCCGACCGGAGCCGCTGCCGATCCTCGGCGAGTTCAGCCCGCTGACCGCGTTCAACTACATGATCGTCATGGTCGTCATCGTCACGGTCGCGATGATGCTGCTGTACCGGCTCCACGATTCCCGGATCGGCCGGGCCTGGATGGCCATCCGCGAGGACGAGCTCGCCGCCGCGGCGAACGGAATCAACACCGTCGCCACGAAGCTCCTCGCATTCGCGCTCGGCGCCACCACCTCCGGCTTCGCCGGCGTGTTCAACGCCTCCAAGCTGACGATCGTGTCGCCGGACCAGTTCTCGTTCACCGTGTCGTTCACGGTCCTCGCGATGATCATCGTGGGCGGCATGGGCAACATCTGGGGCGTTGCCGCGGGCGCGTTCATCGTGTTCATGATCCAGGCGGTGGTGCTGAAGCAGCTGAGTGCGATCGCGGAGACGCTCCAGCGGGCTGGCCTCCTGCCGCCCTTCGACCTCGGACCGCTGCACGTCGACATCGCGAAGGTGAACTTCGTGGAATACCAGTACCTGCTGTTCGGCATCGCCCTCGTGATCATGATGCTGAAGCGGCCCGAGGGGCTGTTCCCGAGCCAGGTCCGACGCGCGGAGCTCCACGAAGTGAACGAGGAGCTCGCAGCCGAGGACGCGACGAGCGACGCAACGCTGTCGGCCACCGAATCGGAAAGCGGCGTCTCCGCGCCGGGGAGCCAGCCATGACCGATTCGGTCCTGCACGCGAAGCACGTCACGAAGCGCTTCGGCGGCCTCGTGGCCGTCCACGACATCGACTTCACGATCCCTGCCGGCTCGATCGTGAGCCTGATCGGACCCAACGGGGCGGGCAAGACGACGTTCTTCAACATCATCGCCGGCATCTACGACCCCAGCGCCGGCTCCATCGAATTCAAGGGCGAGGACATGATCGCCAAGGCGCGGCGCGCCTGGGCGGAGCCCCTCGCGTGGCTCGTCCCGCCGGCGATCCTCGGCGCGATCACGATCTTGCTGTCCGGGAATGGCGGTGCCTCGAGCCTGGTCGAGATCGGCGTGGTCCTCACGGTGCTCACGCTGCTGACCACGATGGTCACCGGCGTCGCTCGGCCGCCCGCGTACCAGCGGTTCATGACCAACTTCGGCGTCTTCCGCAGCGCCCGCCCGAACGACATGGTCGTGGCCGGCCTCGGCCGCACGTTCCAGAACATCCGCCTGTTCCAGAACATGACCGCGATGGACAACGTCCTCGTGGGCATGCACAGCCGGCTGAAGACCACGTGGATCGACGCGCTGCTCTCCACCCCGCGCGACCGGCGCGAGGAGCGGGAATCGCGGGCGAAGGCGGAGACCCTCCTGACGCTCGTCGGGCTCAAGGGCCGCAGCGGCGAGGTGGCCAAGAACCTGCCGTACGGCGACCAGCGCCGGCTCGAGATCGCCCGCGCGCTCGCCTCCGAGCCGACGCTCCTGCTCCTGGACGAGCCGACCGCGGGCATGAACCCGCGCGAGACGTCCGAGCTGACGAAGCTGATCGGACGGCTGCGCAGCGACCTCGGGCTGACGGTCCTGCTCATCGAGCACGACATGCGCGTGGTCATGGGCATCAGCGACCGCGTCACCGTGCTCGACCACGGCGAGCGCATCGCGGAGGGCACGCCGGAAGAGGTCCGCCGCGACCCGAAGGTCATCGAGGCCTACCTGGGGGCGCCCGCCGCATGACCACGATGGAGGCTCCCGCGGGCGGCGAGGCCATGCTCAAGGTCGACGCGGTCCACACCTACTACGGCCAGATCCACGCCCTCCAGGGAATCACGCTCGAGGTCAAGCAGGGCGAGGTCGTCACGCTCATCGGCGCGAACGGCGCGGGCAAGACGACCACGCTCAAGACGATCAGCGGGCTCCTCCATCCGCGCCAGGGCGCGGTCTGGTTCGAAGGCGAGAACATCAGCCACGTCTCGGCCCACAAGCTCGTCGAGAAGGGCATCGGGCACGCGCCGGAGGGCCGGCGGATCTTCAGCCGGCTGACCGTGCTCGAGAACCTGCAGATGGGCGCCTTCAGCCGCCCGAAGGCCGACATCTCGCCGGACATCGAGCGGGTGTTCACCCTGTTCCCGCGCCTGCGAGAGCGCTCCGGCCAGCTCGGCGGCACGCTGTCGGGGGGCGAGCAGCAGATGCTCGCCATCGGTCGCGCGCTGATGTCCGAGCCGCGCATGCTCCTCCTCGACGAGCCGTCGCTCGGCCTCGCCCCGATCCTCATCGCCCAAGTGTTCGAGACGATCAAGGAGATCAACGCGCAGGGCACGACGGTCCTGCTCGTCGAGCAGAATGCGCTCCAGGCGCTCTCGATCGCCCACCGCGGCTACGTGCTCCAGACCGGCAATGTCGTGCTGACGGGCACGGGCGACGAGCTGCGGCAGAACGACATGGTGCGCAAGTCGTACCTGGGCGAGGACTGACCAGGCCG